>JAEWZA010000485.1 GCA_023395575.1 Bacillota bacterium | reverse complement strand
GGTTGTAAGTAGCATCCTTTATAATTGCCTTTTGTATAGCTATTGATGTATTTGGAACAACTCCATCCTCCTTATATGTCACACTGCTGTCTTCACCATAGTTGCCTTCAACAATTCTGAAACGAATCCAATAATTCTCCTGGCCATTGACAATGCACGATTTTAAATCATTTGGGCATTTAAACTTTATATATCCACTTTCAAGCTTCGTTAAAGCTTCTGTTGTATCTTCAGTAATATTTCCACTTCTTGTAGCTACAATAGACTCCTTTTTTAAATACCTGTTTAATACTTTGCCCGTTTTGGGATCCGTTTCTTCTATAACTTCTGCCGTTCTTTCTATATATCCCGATTGTCTCCAACTACTTCCATTCCAATACTCTATAGATAATTTAATCTTTTCAGTAACTAAATCAGATTTATTTGAAATATTGACGGCAATTGTAATATCAGCATCTTTTTTTGAAAAAGCCTCACCACTTGCAATATAAAAAGTATCATTAAAAGCTGGCTTATCTCCAAAGGGATTGAAATCCTTTGTTAAATCAAGAGGATAATAATTGTAGATTGCTAAATCAGGGCTAAGTTGATCAGATGTTATAGTTCTGCCTATTTTAATACTGTTTACTGTTGGTATCAAATTCTCATCAGTTAATAAAGTTTTTAATTCAGCATAAACCCAACGATTTTTCCAGCTTTTATTTGCTCCACTTTTGGTATAGCTTGATATTTCTTTAGGCTTAATTTCAGGTAATTCAGCAAATGAAAATAAATTTTCTGCCGATAACTTAAGTTCACTGGATGCTAAAACATTTTCTTCCGTTAGGTGAGGCAGAATATTAGAGTTTCCATCCTCATCAAGGTAATACCATTGAATTTTTATGTCCCTATTAGTTGAGTTCTGAAGTCCCTCAGCGTTCTTAATACTAGATGTTTTTTTAGATTCAGGAAAAATTAAGTCCATTTCTAGTGTGACAGTTGACCCAACCAATCCCAACAAATCATCCCCTATATATAAGCGATGCACTATCTGAGTATTTCCAAGGAACAACGTTGCTTCCTTTCCTGTTGGCTCTTTTGCAAATAGAAAATCAAGATTGGTCCATTGATCCTCAATGGGCTCTACACTTGCCGCTTTAACTAATTTGGGTCTAATTACTGTCAAGTCACTTTCTGTTTCAAAAATGACCTCATCCTGATTGTCAGGCTGTGCTGAAATTTTAGTACATGCCGGAACAAAACCTTCATTGCTATAATCCTTCTTTAAATTAAACACTATTGGAGCTTTAGCAACACGCGGCGGTGTAGGGCTAACTCCTATTAAGTTTAAAAATGTTGTATAGTTCTTATCTGGAGCCTGATTTAATGCATCAATTACATGTCCCATCATATTAGAAAAAATGTGGACGAGAGCATCTACCTGCTTGTCTGACTTAATTTCATTAATATTTTCAAATTCATTGCAATACTCCAGTATAAGACTCCTAAGTTCTTCAGCCAAGTCTTCTTGGCTTCGCTTGTCAATTTTCGGTAAAATATACGTCATTATTATGTCCATGTCCCACATTCCACACAAAACCACATGACAGAAACGACATGGACTCGGCACCTCCTATCTAAATATATTTAACTTTTTCAACCTCTACCCACACTTTCAAGATAAAATGGATAAACAAGGTTTTCTTTACTATTACTAGACTTGACTGTGTATTCAATCAATATATCCATAGTTGTACTATCCTGCCTAACAGTTGTTGTTATCTCATCAACTTTAATACGTGGTTCCCACTTCATTAAAGCTTCTTCAACAAAATTCTGAATCAATGTTGCAGTTCCCATATCATTAGAAGCAAATACCATTTCATTCAAGCGACAACCAAATTCAGGCCGCATCACGCGTTCACCTATTGTAGTGCCTAAAATGAGTATAATTGATTCTTTGATAGAGTCATTTCCTGCCGAAGTACGTATTCTTGCCTTTTTCACAGAAATTGGATATTTTAATCCCTGTCCTAAAAAATCAATAACTTCCATAATAACCTCCAACGCCCCATTGGGGCACAAAAATTTGGTAAAGCTTTATGTTAAGTACCTCTGCTCACAAAGGTACACCTCTTTTTGACAGCTCCATTCCAAACACTCCGTCAAAAACCACTTGTGGTTTTTGTAGCTCGAAAATGCACCGTGTTTGTGCAAAGGATTTCTCAAATCCACAAAAAGCTGCTTGCAGCTTTTTGCTATGCGAAGAGAACCATGAATATACAAAATTTGAACTTCGCATTAGCCTCCAATCGTAACTGTTCCAACTGCAACCACCTTACCAACCGGTAAATCTGCTGGATCATTACAAGTCATAGCCATATCACCATTTCTTGCAGCCATTTTTCCATTGATTTTAACAGTTGTACTCCCCATTTTGATTGTGCCCTTGTTGGATGGCGGTTTTTGAAATGGCCCGCCTTGAGGAACATGGGCTGGTGTATTTGTCGCGGTTGAATCAACCGTTGCCGCAGGTTTACCCATTATTTTCACATCACCGCTAAGAGCCCCATCAATTATTCCTGTAAATGGATGTGGTAAGGGAGTGGGAATAGTACCTGAACCAGCTGGAATCAGCACAATATGTGTATCTGTTGCCATGATACGATCTCCTTGTTTAGCTGCAGGTTGTCCCATTTCTATTCTCCTTCCTTCAATTAGTTAATAGCTACTGTAGCACCTTTTATAGTCATATTCGCTGAGGCTTTAATGTCCATTCCTGCTGATGCTTCTATTTTTGTATCAGCTGACGACTTAGTCTCAATATTCTTTGCACTCATTGCAATCTTTCCATTTGGAGCATTCAATTCAATGTCCTTATCTGAGGCTATAGTTACTTTATTATCTTTAGTATTTATAACTATTGAATTTTTCCCGGATTTATCAATAACACTTAGAGTTTCTTCTCCATCATTCATTTCAACAATGTGTCCTTTTGAGGACTTGATAAGAATTTTCTCTTCTCCTTTTTTGTCAAAAAGCTGTATAATGTGCCCACTACGAGATTTGATTATCCTTGTGTTATTTTCTCCATCGCTATTGGTATCAGGAGGTGCATCCTTTCCATTCCAAAGGGCTCCAATTATATATGGTTTGTTAACATCACCATTTTCAAATGCCACTAGCACTTCATCATCTTTTTCAGGAAGGAAAAATGCACCTCTCTCTTTTCCAGCCATAAACGATGCAATTCTAGCCCAGTTTGATTCTTTCATGCCCAATAAGGGTATTTTTACTTTTACAAGTCCAGGTCCAGGTTTTTCGGAATCATTTGTAGAATCATTATTTATAACAATTCCCACCATGACACCAAACAGCTTTCCATTTTCATTAATATAATTAGTAAAATTCGATACACCTATATCACTCATATTCCAGTCCTCTTCACCTTGAATATTGTTGTATATCCACTTTTGTCGATGTTATGTATTGTTGAAACAATATAATATGTTCCGCTGAAGCGTTCATCTATTCCCATCAATTTAACTGATTTACCCGCTTTCAATCGTGAGTCTCCCCAACACTTACCTTCACCTGTAATAAACTCATCTAAAAGGCTGTTGTATTGTGCTATAGCAGCACTTTTCGCCTCATTCATGTCAATCAGATTTTCAACCCATACAGCCACTGGAGATGCTTCTACTGCTTTTGATGAAAGTTCGAAGCCAGACTCCTTACCACCCATTTTAGTGGCTTCATCACCTTTTTTAGCGGTAGACTCTATTTCCTTCTTCTCTTTTACATCCCATCCCCTTACCATAACCTCGCTACCACGACTTAGCACCTTAAGTTCTAGGTTAATTTCCTCATATTCTTTTCTATAGGTCATATCAGGTATTTCAGGTGATTTTGAAATTCTGGATTTAACAAAGTAGAATTTCTTGTCTTCAACATACATTTCATAATTCAGATACTCAGCTTTATTTAATAAAAATTCATAATTGCTTTGATTATTCTGAAAGATGTATGGGTAAACAGTTTTTGAGTCATCAACAGTTGGTGTTAATCCATGCTCCTTCGCTATTTCAGAAGCAATATCACTGTACTTTTTCTTTGTAAAAACTTTATTCCTTGTTCCCATACGTAGCTTGTGCAAAAAGTCATATCCTCTGATTTCTAAAATTGAATGTTTACCTAAATTAGCACATATGGATGTAATTTCTCCGCTAATCATATTTTCAGTAGTATCAATTCCCATTGAAATGGCAATCTTATCCCCTGGCTTTATTGTCTTTAAATCTATTCCTCTCCATTTTCCTTTGTCACTGTCAGCCATACTAATCTGAATACAAAACATTGCTGGAAGATTAACTTCATCCTCAATAGTTATGGCTTCTATCGCGGACAATAAATCAGGTGAAAAAGGTGAACCATTTAGCATTATTTTATAATTTGCTACTCTAACATCACTCATTCTATTTCACCTATAAATCCGGTATTACCAGAATCCTTCCAAAATCATTTTTGCTTGGAAAGTTAAAAGGGTTGGAAATTTTATTAAGCTTTGCTATCTGTCTCCATTGAGTTGGATCTCTCAATGCTTGATTTGCTATTAAGTCAAGACGATCTCCGCTTTTTACTGTCCACAGCTTTCTACAAGCTTGTAAGCCTTTATCCTCTTCTACTTTCATTTCAAGCTCTTTTGTCTCAAATGTAATATCAAGAGTAGCCCTTACAGGAACTCCTGTTGGAAGAAACATAGTATATTTTTGGGTAACTTTTGTTAGTATTCCCCGATAACTAAAACCG
>JAEWZA010000481.1 GCA_023395575.1 Bacillota bacterium | reverse complement strand
ACTTTCTATATATTGGGGATGACACTTTAAAAAAGCTCATTTTATCCCCATGCACCTATCTTCTAGCATTTTAAATAGGTACTCTCAAAAATGGGGAAACTCAAAGAATATCGATATTGATTTTGTTCATAATATTTTGATATAATTTAGTAGTTGAGTAATCTTATACCAAGTATGTCAATACAACTGCACAATGAGTAGTCTTGGTATCAGTAGCTTTACCCGGGTCGTTTTCTGCCCATATATAGAGCTTTTTGCTCTAACAAAACAGATAATATTTGCTGCAGCAAAAGGGTTTTATTACTCAATTTTAGAATGAACTTATCAAATAATAACGACTTTAGAAAAGATTTTATTCTAGTAAGAGCCCCCTTAATAATTTAATGGTACCTTAATTTAAGTCTACCAATATTTGTACATAAATTAAATGGATTTTCTACAGAATAGGTGGTAAAAAGTCATATGACATATTATGAGCTTTCAATTGAGACTCCATTAAAATACGATTTAACAGGAAAATTTCAAGCACCATCTCCAGAGTGGATGCATTTTTCAAGACAAATGGAGAATTTTGAGCTTATAGTTGTTACGGAGGGTACTGCTTATTTTCAGTTTGACGAGCAGCTTTTTGATGTATGCAAGGGTGAATTCTTACTTTTTCCACCACTTTCAAAGCAATCTGGCTACAAAAGCAGCAGCTGTGGTTTTTATTGGCTACACTTTACTACTGAGAGTTCATTTCAAACAGTAGCTTTCGATGAATTTCCGTTAGAACTGCCTAATGAAAAATTATACATTCCTCAATATGGCAAGGTAACAAATCTTGAAAAGATTGTAGTTGTTATGAAACATCTTCAGGATAGTGTCAGAAGTTACCATAACAAGCTTCAGAACAATTATTTGTGCACAGCCGTTCTATGTGAGTTATTCTGCCAGTTCATAGAAAATAATGCTCCTAAGAATTTGAACGTGAAGAAAAGACAGCTGTTTAATGATATTAAGGATTATATAAAATGGCATCGTAATACTGATATTAAAGTATCAGATATAGCAGAGAATTTTGGATATAATAGGCGATATTTATCTGAATTTTTTAAAAATTATTCAGGCTTTTCTCTTAAGCAATATATTATCAATGAAAAAATTGACCTAGCCAAATATTTGCTGTGCGAAACTAATGATAATATTAGCGATATAGCGTACAGTATCGGATTTAATGATAACCATAGTTTCATGAAAAGGTTCAAGAGAACGGTAGGACTAACACCTACACAATACCGAGATGCATACTCAAAAAGGTTATTATTTTATAAATAAAATGCAAGTATTTTTTTGCGGAAGAATTATAGCTCCAAATTAAATTTATCGCTTACAAAGAAGGAACAGAACAATAACTAATTACTTACATTCCTGTTCTGTTGAAAAAAGTGGTCCAGTCAGAAATATCTGATTGAGCCACTTTTTAATAATATTTTTCTCCAAAGTCTTACCACATTAAATTCTCTTCGATAGTTATCTTCAATTACTTCACAAGAACCAATCCTATAGCGTAAAAGCTACTTGAAGGATAACAAAGTAAAAGGTTGCTTTCTTAGTTCACCCTTTTATACCCAGATTTTATTGACCTTCTGAATATTTTATATCGATAAATCCAGACAAATATCAGAAGCAATACCACACAAATAATCATCAGTGCCCTTAACCACACTTCCCGAGATACTTGGTCAAAGTTAAAGCACCTCACATTAATCCACATTTGGTTCAGCTTCGTACTTACATCGTCAGGCATGTAACCCATTATTGCACTTCTGTCAATAACCTCTTTTGGAGGGTATTGGACGAAAAGTAGTCGTTTGGAATAGTCCTCAGTAGTTTTGAGGCTATAATTATTATCGGCATTATCCCCGCTGAAAAAGTAGCCCATAGGATATTCTACTGCATCAGTTTCATCTTCTGCCCCAAACTTCCATTTGACATATTCATAAATTAGAGGATCCTCCCCTCCTGAAATACAGGAAGTATAGCCGATATAGTACATATTTCTAATGGCATTGTCTGCTCTTGAAACAAAATTAATAAATGCCTCTGCTGCATTTTTCCTCTCCCTGTTGCCATCAATCCCTGACTTTAGCATTACCCAACCATCCAACCAAAGATTGGTGCATTCCTTTGGAACAGAGTAATACAGGTTATACCCTTCTTCTTCAGCCTGTTCCATTGCATAGGCTCCATCTCCAGACCATTGGACGTTTGCAACTATTTTTCCGGTAATCATATCAGCTTTACCGCTGTCTGTCTCAAAGGAGTATACATTCTGCCTTATTCTTTGAAGTAAATCCTCCACCCTTTCAATGGTCTCTGGGCTAGTGTCATTCATAGCCTTTGCCAGGTTCTCAGAGTAGTCCTTGTTCTCTCTGAACTCCTTAGTGAGCAGCAAGTCTTTGTTCAATATAGCCAGTGCAGGAAAATAGGATTCTCTTACGCTGTCCTTTATAGTAACTCTTTTAGCATACTTGGGATTAACGAGAATATCCCAACCGGATACGTCGTCCTCACTAACCTCTTCGGGATTATAAACTATTCCCATGGTTCCCCACATAAAGCCTGCTGCATAATCACTCCAAGACTTGCCATCAATTTTATTAATTTCAAAGAGTTCCTTGATAAAAGGAGAAACTCCTTTTGTATAATAATTGTACTCATTTGAACTATCAAAAAAGTCCTTTGACAGAGGTTCAAGCATATCCTCCTTCAGAAGCTTCGAAAACATATATTCTGAAGGACATACTATATCATAGGCTTCGCCAAGAATGAGCTTGCTGTATAAATCCTCATTTGTGCCGAAGGTAGAGTATTCCACTTTCACATGCTTGCCAAAGGTATTAAAATACCATTCCTCAAAGTCTGAAACCAACCCGTTCTCACTGGTAATACTTTCACTTTCAAGGTCAATCTCTTCGTCCTCACCCCAGTCTCCCTGGTCAATGTATTCTTCCCAACTGCCAATTCTGAGCACTATCGCATCCTCAGCCTCTGCATGAACAGTCGGCACCTGAATTATTCCGGTCATTAACACCGCGAAAAGGAATACAGCTAAAAGCTTAAAACATATTTTACTCTTATATTTAGATTTCATTTGTATCATTCTTCTCACCAGCCTTTCTATTAGCAGTAATATTGCTAATCAGCACTGCAAGCAGAATGATAGCAAAAATCAAGGTTGATAGGGCCCAAAGTGCTGTTTTAACCTCTGTATGGGAGCCCTTTGTGGCATTGACAACATAAGTACTGATGGTATTAAATGTTGCAGGCTTTGTATAAGAAGTAATAAAGTAATCATCCATGGAAAGTGTTACTGACAATAAAAAACCTGAGATAATGCCCGGAATAATTTGTGGCATTACAATTCTAAATAACGCCTGCCTCGCACTTGCACCCAAGTCAAGTGCTGCTTCGTAAAGGCTGTAGTCCATCTGCTTTAGCTTTGGCACCACCGAAAGATAGACAAATGGGGATGCCATAACAACATGGCCTGCTACCAAGGGTATAAAGGTATCTTTATCCACTCCTAAAACCACAATGAGCAATATACATATGGAAAATCCGGTTACAACATCTGCATTTACAATTGGAATCTGGTTAGCAGCAACTACAAAGCTCCGCATGCCTTTTTTTGAATAGAAGGCACCAATAGCTCCAAGTGTTCCTAAAATAGTGGAAATAACCGCACATCTAATGGCCAGTGAAAGAGTTCCAGAAATCATATCCAAAAGCTCAGGTGTTGTAAAAAGCTTTACATAGTTTTGAAGAGTAAAGTTGCCAGAAGCACCTATTGTAGGAGTGTCCATAAAACTGTACACAGCCAGAATCAATATAGGCAAATATATAAAAAGTAGCACAATTCCAAGCCATAAAGATCTCATTATCTTTTTAATCATAGTATTGACTTCCTCTCTGATTCCTTTTCAGTAAATCCATTAGTTGCCCACGTAGCTATAAATATTATCAGCAATAGTACTATAGATATCATAGAACCGCTATGCCAGTCATAGGCATTGAAGTAGCTTCCAATTAGGCTACCCATAATATAGGTGTTATTATAGAGCATGTCCAGGATTACATAGTTGGTCATAGCAGGAAGGAATACCATAGTTATTCCGCTTACAATCCCAGGCAACGACAAAGGCAATGTGACCTTCATAAATGCATCTGCCTTACCTGCACCAAGGTCATAAGCTGCTTCCAAAACATAGTTGTTCAGATTTATCAAGGTTGTATATAAAGGAAGAATCATAAATGGGAAAAAGTCATAGGTCATACCTATTATGGTATTCAAAAACGGATGGTAGGCTAGATTTCCTTCTAGCATAGTGAGCACTTCCTTTAACGCTAATATCCTAAGGGTGAAGTTTACCCACATTGGCACAATGAATAAAGCCATAAGTACAGTCTTCTTCTTCATTTTGCTACGTGCCAGTATGTAGGCTACCGGATACGCGATTAGTAGACAAGCACAGGTTGTGGTTACCGCAATTAGAACACTGTAAAACAGGGTTCCTATTGTATTATTACTGGTGAAAAAGCGTGTTAAATTGGCTATTGTGAATGTGCCCTCACCATTTGTAAAGGCATAGTATAATATAACTAGTAGCGGTGCAATGACAAAGCATATCAGAAAAACCGCATAGGGAATACACAACTGCTTGCGTGAAAAATGAAATTTCATCTCTGCTACGCCTCCATTACTTTTAGTGACAATTTAATGTTTTCCTTCGAGATGATGATACTGACATAGTCATTTTCATTCCAGAGGCTCTGGTCATGAAGATGAATATCCTCTCCGCTCTTTGTACGAACAATATAATGGTAATGATCCCCTTTATATATAAGAGAAACAATGTTCCCCATTGTTCCACCAGCATCGCTGTCGTCACTCATTGCAGGGGCAGAAATTGGAATCTTAACCGTTACAGCTTCTCCAATTACATTCAACTTATTTCCGTCCTTATCCAAAATACTGTTATTGATGATTTGAGATCCAGGGTATAACTTAGTCACATCACAATAGAATTCACCGTCTGCAAAGGCCACCGTATCAATTGACGTAATAACTCCGTCATATGTATTTATATTTGTCTGAGCATAGATAACATGGATACCATCTGGTTCTATTGTAAGCCCTAGTTCTCCTCCTATTACTGCATTTTTTGTACTTTTCATCAGGATTTCATTATCCCCTGACTGAACTGCAATATCATAGTGCATACCCTTAAAGATAACAGACTGAACTGTTCCTTTTATCTGTCCCTTTTCTGGAGCAGTCATTTCAATATCCTCTGGTCTTATTACAACATCCACCTCTGCCCCAACATGAAAATCATCCAAGCATGGGAATTCTGCACCACAGAATCTAACCCTCTTTTCGCCGGACATTTTTCCGCTGAAAATATTACTCTCCCCTATAAAGTCTGCAACAAATACATTATTGGGCTCATTGTAAATCTCCTCAGGTGTTCCAACCTGCTGAATCATGCCGTCGCTCATTACAACCACCTTATCCGACATGGTGAGAGCCTCTTCTTGATCGTGGGTTACATATATAAAGGTAATTCCGAATTTTTCATGCATAGCTTTGAGCTCTAGCTGCATTTCCTTTCGCATCTTTGAGTCCAAAGCGCCAAGAGGTTCGTCCAACAAAAGAATTTCAGGCTCATTTACAATAGCCCTTGCAATGGCAATTCTCTGCTGTTGACCTCCCGAAAGAGTTGAAATATCACGCTTTTCGAAACCTTCCAAATCCACTATTTCCAATGCGCGTTTTACCTTTTCTCTGATTTCTGACTTAGACAGTTTTTCTCTGTGCGTTAAGGTTTCTCCTCTATCGTTCTTATAAGTTACCTCAACGGTTTTCATTTTCAACCCAAATGCAATATTGTCAAAAATATTTAGATGTGGAAATAGGGCGTACCTTTGAAACACTGTATTTATAGGTCTTTTATTAGGAGGAAGGGCACTGATATCCTTTCCATTCAGAAGAATATGCCCCTCAGAAGGAAGCTCAAAGCCCGCTATCATCCTAAGTGTGGTGGTCTTTCCACACCCTGACGGGCCTAAAAACGTGACAAACTCACCCTTTTTTACTTCGAGGTTAAAATCTTTAACGGCAGTAAAGTCATCGTAGCACTTTTTGATACCCTTTAGTTCAATAATGTTATCCATACTAATCCTTTCACGATAAAAAGCAATAAAAACAAGTCGCCCTAGCAACTTAGCTCTATTGCCCCAATTCGTATCCATTTACTGTAAATAAACTCTTCGCTAAGCAAGTAAACTGAATTTTTTACACACTATCAAGTACATTCTTTCTATATTATAAACGTACTCGAAAGCCATTATTTATCTAACTTTTGCCGATTTCTCAGCTTTATAAACCCTCAAAACACGTATATTTTATCACACAATCTTAAATAGCGTCAATGCATGACTTCACCTATTTTGAATAAATATTCATCAAATATTCATCAAATATTCATCAGCATTCAGCAAAGAAAAAACATGTCTATGAAAGGATTTGAAAATTCATTATCTAGATTTATTCTTTAACCCTAAGCAATGAAGTAAGAGCTTCAACATAGAATATGTATTATAACGGCTCATTTTATCTATGTTTTTCATATATTGACACACTTTTCCATGTAGAATATAATTTATATGAAAGTTGCTAAATCGTTATAGCAAATATCTTACTTTCGAAAATATCCCAAAAACAGGTTATAAATTATCAATAACCACAACCCAGCTTTTTAAATAACAAATACAAAATTACTTAACTAAAAATAGTAGTAGTTACAGCTTTATATAAGCACTGCAATGCCTTAAGAAAGCATTATTTCTTAGAAATAATAAATTAGTGACTTTACGTCATTAAATTAAAAAAATAGTAACATAAAAATAATTTAAACGAGGAGATGTATTTCATGCAAAAAGGAAAATTTAAACCATTTAAACTCTTTATTGCTACACTAAGCATTGCTTCTATGGTATTTACCGGCTTCTGTGGTTCGTATTCAAATGTTTCAGCAGCCCCAGACCCAAACACCAAAAAACCATCAGTAGACAAAAGCGGCTTTGACTCCAAAGGCAGAATAGTTGCTAACTTCGGATCACCTGAAATTGACGGCAAAAAAGATAAAATATGGGACAAAGCAGTAGTGGTAAAACCTAAATGCATAACAGAAAACTTAACTACATCAGCTACTTTTAGAG
>JAEWZA010000399.1 GCA_023395575.1 Bacillota bacterium | reverse complement strand
TGCGTACACGCTGCTGAATGTAATAGCTCGAAAATAAAGTATGTACGAACAAGGTGCATTTTCGAGCCACAAAAACCACAAGTGGTTTTTGACGGTGTATAAAATCGAAAAATTTCATTTTAAATATAGGCGCTATAAAATTAAAAATTGGAAAGTAATTAGACATAGTATATAATATATTTATCCTATGTCTAAATGTTTTTTAGAGTATAGAAATTTTTATGTGTAGTAATGCTGCAAAAGCATTCGTAATAGTTGATTTGATTGTTAGCTATGTGTGAAAACGGTTTATTTAGACTTGGATAAGAGTTCTAGGATTTAGGTAATAAGGATACTTTAGTTATAGAATTCTTTTGAGAATCTGAATATAGAGTGCGGAGGTTTGCATGAGAAAAGCACTGAAATCCCTTTTTGCATTTTTGTTATTGATAACTTGTACCGGTTGTTTTTATAATGGGCATAATATGGATGTGCAGAAGACTCAAAAAAAACAATTAACTTTGTATACCATTCAGGGTGATTCAGCCGTTAATTTTGTGATAGATGATTCTATAATACGGTTTGAACAGAATAATACTGATTTTAAAGTGATTCAGGAAAAAATACCTAATGATCTTTATAAGAATAAATTATCAGTATGTGTAGCTACTAACCAAATGCCGGATGTTTTTCCTACGTGGTCAGGGGGTACACTAAATGAGTATATTAGTATTGGCGAAATTGTTAATCTAGAAAAATATATGCTGCAAGACAATTATAGTTCGCGATTTAATGAAAAAGCTTTAAAAATGGTTACAGATGAAAAGGGTATTTGGGCAGTTCCAGTTGAAAATATGTCCATTGCACTGATTTTCTATAACAAAGACATATTTAATTCGTTGAATATTACCCCTCCAGATACATACGAACAACTATTGGACGTTATCACAGAGCTAAAGGAGAATGGATATATCCCATTTGCATTAGCTAATAGAACAGCGTGGACAGGCTCAATGTTTTATATGTACTTTGTAGACAGAATGGGTGGGCCACCAGTTTTTGATAATGCGGCAAATAGAAAAAATGGAGGTTCCTTTAGCGACAAAGTTTTTGTTGAAGCTGGAGAAATGGTACAACAATTAGTTGATATGGGAGCATTTCCAGAAGGTTTTAATTGGATGGATGAGGATGCAGGTGATGCACGTGATTTAATGTATAACAATACTGCTGGTATGATGTTGGCAGGAAGCTGGTTTTTAAGTACATTAAAATACGAAAACCCTGGTTTTTTGGACAAGATAGGGGTATTTCCGTTTCCAGCTATTGAGGGAGGCAAGGGTGATGCAAGAAATACAATTGGGACATTGGGGGATAACTATTATGCAATAGCAAGCTCCTGCGATTATAAAGATGAAGCTTTTCAACTTGTAAAATATCTAATTGATGACACAGCTGTAGAGAAGAGAATAGCTGCAGGTAAGATACCTCCTGTTAATAATCTTAAAATAACAGATCCGCTGACAAATAAAATATTAGAGTACATAAACCAATCTCCAAATGTTCAATTTTGGTATGATCAATATCTTCCTTTAAAACTGTCAGATGCACATTTGTCACTAAGCAGGCAGATATTCGGAGGAGAGGACCCTAAGACTGCTGCTGAGGCCATGGAAGAGGTTGCAAAACAATATTATTCAAACTAATGTGTGATAGTTATATCTATAATTATGTACTAAAGTTGTTGTGGAGGTTAGAATGAAAAATAGGTTACTGCAATCAGCAAGAATCAATATAAAGAAAATGCCATTTAGATTTAAACTTACTTACTATCTTGTTATAACAATTTGTGTAACTGTTTTAATAGTATTCGCCTGTTCATATATTGTAACTAGTCGTTCTATAAAGCAACAAGCAAAAGATATGACAATGCTGCAGCTTGAACAGAACACATTAAATCTTCAGAATTATTTAAATCAGATTGAAAGAACACCTGATAGCTTTGTAACTGACAAAAGTCTGCAGGAGTATCTTTCAAAGCGTGCTGAAAACACAATGGAGTTTACTAATATTGTTGATGATGTTTATCAGACTATGTCAAACGTTTTTGAATCAAAAGAAAACCTATTTTACATATATCTTTATAAGGCTATGGATAACAAAGTACTATATCTTGGGCCAACGAAGGCAGGAAGAAATGCTGATTATTCCAATGTAAGGAGATATCTTTCCAATGACAATATTACTGGAAGCCCAATTAAGGCCAGTTTCCGGAAGGACCCTATTAATAATAGCAGATATACTTTTGCAATTTACCAACCAATATTTGATAAGTATAAAATAAAAAAGCCAATCGGTATGCTGTGTCTATCTGTTACAGAGGAAACACTTACAAGATTTTATTCGCATGGGAATACTAATCTTCCTCTTGAGACTTTTATTATTAATAGTGAAGGCACCATTGTGTCTCATACTGACAAAGATAAAATATCAACAGATACAAATCTTAAGAAAATATTAAATAAACAAGACGGTTCAATCGAAATAGATGGAAAGCTTGTTATGTATAAATATTTTGAAGATTGGGATTGGTATGTAATAGGCACGCTTCCTTTAAGCTATATACTTAGAGACAACAATGTCCTATTAGTTATTATACTATTTATTGTACTTTTAACTGTTGTAGCTGCAATATTTATATCGTTTATTTTTAGTAAAAAACTGTTAAGGCCTTTCGATGAACTGATTTATAGAATGTCTATGGTTTCAAATGGTGACTTTACTACACGTATTGAGCTATCGCCTTATGGATATGATTTTAGACAGGTTTCAGATGGGTTCAATATAATGGTGGAGCAGATTAAGGTATTAATGGAGAAGATTTATGATGAGCAGCGACAACTGAAGGAAATAGAGTTTAGAGCACTGCAAGCCCAAATAAATCCTCATTTTTTATATAATACTTTGGAATCAATACACTGGCAGGCGCTTCTTGGAGGAAATTATGATATTTCAACAATGGTTAAGGCTCTAGCTGGTTTTTACCGGATAAGCTTAAGTGGTGGTGAAGATATTATCCCATTAAAAAGTGAAGCAGAGCATGTTGAAAATTATATGACGATACAGGAGATTCGATATAAGGACAAAATGGAAAGCTATATTGATATTCCAGAAGAATTTAATGATGTAAGAATACCTAAAATGACTCTGCAGCCTTTAGTTGAAAACTCAATTTATCATGGCTTGAAGGGCAAACAGGTAAAGGGGTTTATAAAGATAACTGCTGTTCGGGATGGAGAAGATCTTATTGTTAAAACCATTGATAACGGTATAGGGATGTCAGCAAGTCAAATAAGTAATTTAAATAAAACTCTTGAGGATAATGTATCAAGTACTGGAGGATATGGTGTGAGAAATGTTCATCGAAGAATTAAGCTGTTCTTTGGTGAGCCATATGGTATTTTCTATGAAAGCAATGAGTATGGAGGAGTTACAGCAAACGTAAGATTACATATGAAAACTTAGTTGAAATGGTTGGTGAAACATTTTGTTTAAGGTATTGATTGTTGATGATGAAATAATAATTCGTAATGGACTACATAAAATAATTGAATGGGAAAAATTAGAAATAGGAAAAATTCTTACAGCTTCCTGCGGGAAGGAAGCTCTGGAAATTGCTCGCGATGAAAAACCAGATATAATGCTTACTGATATTTGTATGCCAGAAATGGATGGTTTGGAAATGACAAGGCTTATGCTTGAAATGCTGCCAAAGCTAAAAGTTATAGTCTTAACGGGATATGATGACTTTAAGTATGCCCAAAAAAGCTGTTCTCTTGGTGTAAAAGATTTTATACTCAAGCCTGTTGATGAAAATAAGCTTACAAAATCTATTAATCAGCAGGTAGAAAACATAAAAAATGAAATGCAGTCTATGTTGAATGATAATATAATAAACAGAAAGAAAATGATTGATAGCCAGCGGGAGATTGAAAAGTCTCTTTTAGAGCTTACAGAAAAATCTACAAAACATATAGAGAGAATAAATATAAAAGAGAAGCTGGCATTTGATGATGATTGCGATTATCAGGTAGCATTAATTAGACCTGAAATATCATATGACAGTGTATGGAGTCAGCATAAAAATTTGCTTATGATATCAATTAAAAGCTTTATAATTGATATGGTTGATAGCAAAAACTTAGGATGGACTTTTCAAAATCGTAGTGGAGATATTGTCATAATTTTTTATGTTTGTCCTGAATACGAAGTTACAAGTGAACAAATTTCTAAGCTACAGGAGATAATTAATGTAGAGTTTGATGTTGCTCTAAGTGTTGGAATGGGTTCTATAGTTTCCAATATGTCAGAGATTACATTTTCTTATAACCAGGCAAATGAAAATTGTAAGCAATACAATATAGAAAATGAAAAGAGTACTACCCCAGGTGTTCAGGAAACCTACGTAAATAGCGATAATAAGTTATTGTACTATAAAGAAAAAATTCTTGAGAATGTAAATGATGCAGATAAAGTAAAGAAAAATTTAAAAAATTATATTAATGAAGTAAGAACATCAGAAAATAATAAAAACAGTGCTGAACAAAAGTTTTATGATTTAGCGGCAGCTTTTTATTGGGAATACCTAAAAACCACTGGAAATTCCGCAGATGGCAGGCTGGAAACACTTATTTCTACCTTGCAAAGCAATAATATAGAAAATTGCAGTGCATTTACTGAAATGTTCATAATGAAGCTAATGTATTCAAATAAAAAGCAGATGCATGAAATAGTTGAAGCAGCTACAGAATATATAAATCAACATTTTAGCGAAGACTTAACAGTATTTACATTGGCAGAACAGTTTCATGTGGCACGAAACTATTTTTCAAGACTTTTTAAGAAGGAAATGGGTGAGGGCTGTAATGAATATATTACTCGCAAACGTATTGAAAAGGCAAAACAGCTATTAACAGATTCAAGACTTAGGACATATGAAATAGCTGAGCAAATAGGCTATCACGATACAAATTATTTCTCCTTGGCATTTAAAAAAAATACAGGGTTATCACCAAAAGAATTTAGAGACAAATTGAATAACCCGGAGCAGTAAAAAACTAGCCACTAAAGGATTGCTTTAATTAAGGGCATGTGAGAAAAATATACAGCCTAATATAATGAGGAGCTTTTATCAGAGTAAAAGAAGCCTTAATTACATATGTAGCTGACAGTATAAAAAGTAATCAACTTACACAAAGAAATGGACGTTGAGAAAGGAATTGGTCATATACCATGAAAAGCATTTTTTACTATAAGACTGATATAGGACAGATAGGCATAGCAGAAAAAGCTGGCAATATAACAAATATTTTTTTTGAAGCTGAAAAAGGCCTGATACAAGGTGAAGGGATACTTAAATGTAAGGATGAAAATCAAGTACAATGTAAATATGGAAAAACAAACAGTTATAACATTAAGGAAACAGATATTCTAAAGGAGGCTAGCAACCAGCTATATGAATATTTCCAGGGTAAACGTCAAGTATTTAACCTGCCTTTAGCGCCAGAGGGAACTCCTTTTATGAAAAATGTCTGGAAATGCCTACGCGATATACCTTATGGTGAAACAAAAAGTTATAAGGAAATTGCAACGGCTGCTGGTAATGAAAAAGCATGTCGAGCGGTAGGCCAAGCAAATAACAAAAATCCAATTCCTATATTCATTCCATGCCATCGAGTTATTGGCTCAAATGGAAGTCTTATTGGATATCGTAACGGACTACAAACAAAAAAGCTATTATTGGAGATTGAAAAAAAGTATGGAAATATTTAAATATGGGCAGTTAGAGATGGATTTTCTTAAAAAAAAGGATAAAAAGCTAGGAGCTGCAATAGAAAAAATAGGTATTATAGAGAGAGCTATAGTACCTGACTTGTTTTCGGCACTTATTAACAGTATAGTGGCTCAGCAGATATCTTCAAAAGCTGCAATTACTGTTTGGAACAGGTTACAGGAGAATCTTGGGGCTGTAACTCCAGAAAACATTAATACTGCTGCTCTAGAGAGTATACAGCAATGCGGCTTATCAATGAGAAAAGCAGGATATATAAAAGGAATTGCTGAAGCTGTAATCATTGGAAGTCTAAATTTATCTGAGCTATATAGTTTGCCTGATAGTGAAGTTATTAATCGACTAATATTGCTTAATGGTATTGGTAAATGGACTGCGGAAATGCTATTGATTTTTTCAATGGAACGTCCAGATGTTGTCAGTTGGGGGGATTTAGCTATTCAGCGGGGCATGATGAAGCTTTATGGCTTAAAAGCATTGACTAAGGAACAGTTTGATAGATATGTAAAAAGATATTCTCCATATGGTTCAGTAGCATCACTTTACTTATGGGAATTATCAAAAGAATAATAATGCTACCGCACCTGAATATTAACAGGCTTTAAGCAGCATATTTTACTGAGAAGTTTGAGTTCTATTATCCTTATATGAAAGACGTAAGGATGATGGAACTTTTTTATGTAAAAGAATTTTTTTTGTGAAATTGGGTATTATAAGCTTGAATTTTAAATAAATTATATACAACAATGTTTGTGTTTTGGGAAATTGGAATTAAGGATTTATGCAACTATTTAACTAATAATTTGATAAGATTGAACATTGTTAGGCTTTCCATATGGGAAAGTTGAGTTAAGTAAATAATAAAAAGATAGGAGGGAAGAGACCATGCTCGTACTTAAATGAGTACGCATATGCAGGTCATGGATACAATTATGAGAAGATTTGATGGAGTCCCAAGGATAGGATTAAAGGATAAGGATACTAAAAAGGTCATAGCAGTATATCCTCAAAAGCCTGAAGGAACTGATGCTCAGGTTGAAAAGATCGTTAAGGACTGGTATTATACAACAAGCTGCTCGGCTGAGAATGTTTTGGCAAATACATTTGTTGATAAGATATCTAAGGATGAGTTAAAAGAATATGAAAATTCAGTTGGGAAAGTTTAGTAAGTATAAATACTTGTTTATAAAGAAATAGACTGGGCTGGAGGTAAATTTGATAATAATTGGCTTAGTGCTTTTAATAATAATTATAGTATTTGGTTTGTTTGCATTAATTTCAATGAAGGAAGAGGCGTTAACTATGACAAAATTGAGAAACATATATTTATACCTTGTAAGCTTTGTCTCACTAATGATGATACTAATTGGATTAATTTTTACAGTGCAAAATATAACTGATGTTTTGTTTCCTACTAATTATTATTATGAAACACCTCCGATTCAGAAGACTCCCTCTATGAC
>JAEWZA010000277.1 GCA_023395575.1 Bacillota bacterium | reverse complement strand
ACCTAAAGCCATATCCACTGTAAGTGCATTTTCAAATGCTTCAATTGTCAATATATCTGAAGGCTTAATATCTTTTTCAACCAGTTCCATTATCTTCATACCTGCTTGCTTTGCCAGTCTAATTCTTTCTGCATAAACCGCTGGTATAGTTCCATTACCTGTCAATCCCATTCCAAGTACCTCTGTAAGGCAATTCATAGAATTAGCAGTAAACATTCCAGAGCAAGAACCACAGCCCGGGCAAGCATTATTTTCTAAGTCACACACTTCGTCCTCAGAAATTTTACCTGCTTTAAATGCACCTACAGCTTCAAAAACACTATTTAAATCTAACTGTTTTCCGTCCTTATTTAGTGAAAGCATTGGCCCACCACTAATAACCATAGCAGGTACATTAATTCTCGCCGCTGCCATAAGCATACCGGGCACGATTTTGTCACAGTTTGGAATAAACACCATACCATCAAAGCTATGAGCTCTTCCCATAGCTTCACAGGAATCTGCAATAAGCTCTCTTGTAGCTAATGAATACTTCATTCCCACATGTCCCATTGCTATTCCATCACATACTCCTATTGCACCAAACTCAATAGGTGTTCCCCCTGCCATTCTTATACCTGCTTTAACAGCCTCAGTAATTTTATCTAAGTGGATATGTCCAGGAACTATCTCATTTTTTGCATTAGCTACACCTATAAGTGGTCTTTCAAGCTCTTCATCTGTATACCCCATTGCTTTAAATAGTGATCTATGTGGAGCCTTTTCAATGCCTTTTTTTACGATATCACTTTTCATATAACTACCTCCCTGAGCCAATTAGCTCAAATAATATAACATTATTTTGCCTATTTTAATTGATAAATAAATACTAATATTAATAACTTAACTTTCGAATGAAAAGTTCTTCCATGCTTAAATTTACTAATGTTGGTTGCCAAGAGAACCAAATTATTTATTAAACTAATTAACTTTTCATTTGATAAAATGAGCACCTACAATTCAACTATGAAAGTCAATTAAAAATCTATGATACTCTATACAACTATTAGGTATTCCCCTTTATACGAACCATTACCTTATAATTTCTATAATACTGTCAATTAATAATAAACCCTCTTAAAGCAACAGCTGGGATGTACTCCCAGCAAGATTAAGATTATTGTACTATTTACTTATATTTATGTCTACAAATAAAGGGGAAATGGATAAAAAACATTCAAAAGAAGATATGTTCTAAATAAAAAACATTAAGGTAAATTAATTGACTTTTGCCACATCTGGGTTTGATGTACTAAGTTCTTCCTCGGGAGAAATCCAACTCACAATAAAATTATTCTGATAGAAGAAATTAGCAAATTTAGAGTCTTCTATACTTTCAATCGTTGCTTCAAAGTTCGGAAAGGCACTGAATAGAATAAGAACAGCACATAATATATATATCACCAGAACCCCCTCTATCGCACCTAAAACAACTCCTCCAGTTTTATCAAGCTGTTTGAACACAGGTAGCTTTGATATAGTTTTTATTATTACCCTTATAAAAAATAAAGCACACCTTATTATTAAATAAATCAATATTACACTTAAAATATTAATTACTAACATTGCTATTTCTGAGCCAACAGCATCCAGTATTTTTTGAAATCCAAAAATATCCTGTTGAAATACCCTTTCATTTATTGAGTCCTTTATAAAACTGGGAAGCTTTAGGCCATCAATTATCGTTTGTTCAGAACCTTCTTTAGGTATAGCAGAATTGCCCATTTGACGCTTGATAATACCATTTATTACAGCAGTTTTGATATTTGTAAATAAAACTGTTTTTTGAAGAACATTTGATATTACAGGGTAAAATTTAATAGCAAAAATGACTGACATCACATATGATACCAATCTAAATACCGAATATAAAAAACCGTTTTTTAATCCAAAAACCATAAAAGCAGCTATAATAACAAAAACAACAATATCGGTCCAATTCATTCTAAGCCCTTTCTATATCATCCTGCAATATTTACAAAGGTAATAACTCCTCCTGTTATAACAATAGCCTCTCTATTTCCAACAAGATATGCATCTTTTATCTCATTTCTAGTTGAGTATTGACCAAGTTTCTTTCCACTTAACGTATACAGGTAAACACTTTTTTTGGTCCTTAATGCAATTCTGTCTCCATATAAATGGATTCCGGCAATATTTTCAGGTTGGTCAAAACTATAGACTTCCTCACCGTCTCTGTTTAGAACTAAAACCTGCTGCTTAGTTATTCCTGATGCATTATTAAACTTTCCTGCAATTATTATATATTTTCTGCTATTTGGAGCAATACAAAATAATGAATCAGCACTTTTTCTCCAAACTTCTTTACCTTGCTTGTCCATAAATAGAATAAGATTTTGTCCTACAGCTATTTCATTATCACCATTAGAGGACAGTATTGGTAGAATACTATCTGCAACATCAATAGTTGCAAATGGTTTTTCTTCATATATATCGTTAAATTCTAATCTCGAACCTGCCTTTACTCCAGTTGTAACAACCTTATTAATTAAGACATTTTGACCTTTATGGATGGTTTTAGCATCAATAACAATATCCTCTGCACATAGTTTTGTGTATTTATCTACACCATTTATATCGAAAACTTGGACAGTAGCTTTATACTCTGTAGATTGCATAACTACTGTAC
>JAEWZA010000272.1 GCA_023395575.1 Bacillota bacterium | reverse complement strand
TAAAGCTATGTCTAAATATTTTTTCTATCCACTTTATAATACGTAAATGTGACGGATTTGTCAACAAAATAATATCGCATATTCAGCCTATATATTGCAAGTTAGTTACTATTTAACCATTGATAATACAACATATAGCACTACTAAGGTTTTTGCTAAAAACATAAAATGTCAAGGGCGAGCGGTTATTATACCGTCCATTTTGCCCTTGACATAAATATTTCTTATATGTTCTTGCCAAATTGATTTTGCCTAAAAACACAGTAAGTCAGCAAGCATTCATTTCTCTTACATGTAGGTCCTTACGCAAGCCTACCCTCAATAACTCTAACCAGTTCTTTTGCGCGCCTTGTTATTACTTCCTTGTCCTTGCCTTCAATCATTACTCTAACTAACGGCTCTGTACCTGAAGGTCTTATGAGTACTCTTCCCTCACCATTAAACTCATCTTCAAGCGCTTTGCACATTTTCTTTATTACCTCATCGTCAAGATAATTATTTTTCTTTTCATTAGCTACCTTAGCATTTATCAGTACTTGAGGCAATACCTGTACAACATTTGCAAGGTCAGATAGCTTCTTTCCTGAATCTTTTAACACCTTTAGCAGTTGAATAGCTGTTACAAGTCCATCACCTGTAGTATTATGCTCAAGGAAAATTACGTGTCCAGACTGCTCTCCACCTAGCATATAGCCTTTATTCAGCATTTCTTCAAGAACGTATCTATCTCCTACCTTCGTCTTTTCAATAACAAGGCCGTTATTCTTTGCCATTATATCAAGCCCCATATTACTCATAACTGTTGCAACAATTGTATTATGAGGCAACATTCCCTTAGACTTCAAATGCAAGCCTATTATAGCCAATATCTGATCACCGTCAACAATATTTCCATTTTCATCAACAGCAAGAACTCGGTCTGCATCTCCATCAAAGGCAAGACCAACATCAGAATTTGTTTCCTTTACAAAGGCTTGAAGCTGCTGCATATGTGTTGAACCACACTTACTATTTATATTTGTTCCATCAGGCTCATTATTGATTACACTTACTTCTGCTTTTAAATCATAAAGTGCCATTGGTGCAGTCTGAAATGAAGCCCCATTTGCACAGTCTATTGCAACCTTTATTCCTTCTAAATCGCCTGAAATTGTACTCTTTACAAAATTAACATAATCCTCAACTGCAGATTCCTTATATTCCTTAAAGCCTACATTTTGACCCGTTGGCTTTGGCAGCTCTTCTCCACCATTTGATATAATATCTTCAATCTTATCTTCTATTGCATCAGGTAGTTTATATCCATTTGCATTGAAAAACTTTATACCGTTAAATTCGAAAGAATTGTGAGAAGCTGATATAACAATACCAGCATCAGCATCATATTGTCTTGTAAGATAAGCTATTGCAGGTGTCGGAATAACACCCAAACTAATTACTCTTGCACCAACTGAACAAATTCCTGATACAAGTGCAGCCTCAAGCATATCTCCTGATATTCTAGTATCCATTCCTACCAGTATTTTAGGTGTATGTTTTGTTTCTCCTGTAAGTACATAAGCACCTGCCTGACCCAACTTGTATGCAAGCTGCGGAGTAAGCTCCAGGTTTGCAACCCCTCTAACACCATCAGTTCCAAATAATCTTCCCATTTTAAACCTCCTAAATCTATTTTAATACTATATATTTATTTTTTATGTAATATCTTAGCTATCTGCGAAAAACCACTTTAAAGCAGCACTTTCTCTTTATCATTCACATGCCTCGTCAAAACATAGGATTATCCACCTACACTAACAAAAACCACTTGTGGTTTTTAATATGCGAAGAGAACGATGAATGCACAAAATGTAAGCTTCGCATTTCTCAAGCTGGAACAGCAAAAGTCTTTATAATCTGCTGAGCAATTTTTATGCCGTCAACTGCTGCACTTACTATACCCCCTGCATATCCAGCTCCCTCTCCAGCTGGATAAAGTCCCGCTACACCTACACATTCAAAAAGCTCATTTCGAGGAATCCTAACTGGTGAAGAGGTTCTAGTTTCCACACCTGTCAAAAGCGCATCCCCAATTCCAAAGCCCTTTAGCTTTCTATCAAAATACCCAATGGATTCCTTCATACTGCTTGTAACATACTGAGGCAGACACTCATTAATATCAGCACATTGGGATTTCCCTGTATAACTAGGCTTTACGCTCCCAATCTTCCCAACCCTATTGTATATAAAGTCTTCAAGTCTTTGAACAGGGGCACTTCCATTATTTCCGCCAACCTTATAAGCTAAGGCCTCCCATTTTCTTTGAAATTCAATTCCACCTAAAGGATGTGAAGTAGCAAAATCAGATGGCCCTACTGAAACCACAAGAGCACTGTTAGCATTTTCTCTGTCTCTCTTATATTCACTCATTCCATTTGTAACTATTGAGTTTGACTCAGATGCGGATGCCACAACTAATCCGCCGGGACACATACAAAACGAATAGGCTGTACGCTCTTTTTGCTTGTGAAAAAGCTGGTAATCTGCTGCGCCAAGTGAAGGATGCCCGCTTGCCGCTCCATACTGAGCAGTATTTATAAGACTTTGGGGATGTTCAATTCTGACACCGATAGAAAAAGGCTTTTGTTCAAAGGGCACACCTCTATTATATAGCATATCAAAAGTATCCCTGGCACTATGACCAATTGCCATAACAACTACATTTGTATCTATATTTGAATGGGTATCTGTTAAAACTCCGCATACCTTTCCATCTCGAATATTTATATCAATAGCTTTGGTATTAAATAAAACAGTTCCTCCAAGCCTTTCAATTTCTTTTCTCATATTGACAACAATGTTCTTTAATATATCTGTTCCAATATGAGGCTTTGCCTTGTATAAAATTTCATCAGGTGCACCAAATCTGTGATATTCAGTCAAGACCTTATCGCACCTAACATCGTTTATTCTTGTAGTAAGCTTACCATCAGAAAAGGTTCCAGCTCCACCTTCACCAAACTGAACATTGGTATCAGTATCCAGTTCTCCACACTTCCAATAGTGTTCCACCTTTTTTGTACGCTCTTCTACATTTCTGCCCCTGTCAATTATAACAGGTTTATAGCCATTCTGAGCCAAAATCAGTCCGCAAAAAATCCCTGACGGACCAGTTCCAATTACAAGAGGTCTACCGTCAATGTGTCTACTTCCTGGTATTAAAGCTTCTTCTTGAACCTGTTCTAAAATTCTAATATCAGAGCTATTAGGTATACTAATGCCATCTAATACTTCACAGGAAATCGAATAAACAAGACGAATGCCAGGCTTTTTTCTGGCATCCACTGATTGTTTTACTATTTTAATATTTTTTATGCTTTGTAATTTAAGCTTTAGCTTTCTTGCAGCTAAAATTTCCAATTCTTTTTGTCCATCATCCAGACCTAAAATTAAATTTGATACTAAAAGTTTCATTTACTCCGCCTTTGTTATATTAACAGAAACCAATACATTTTCTACCTGAGTAATACCACTAGGTAAAATTACTGATAGTAAAGTATCGTGCATTCCCTCATCTAATTTTTCTACATCAATACTTGGTATTAAATCTGTAACCCTGACTTTGTTCAAATCATCAGCCTTACCTTTTAACTTAATAGAAACCGGCTCGGTTATCTCATAATTATAGTTTTCTTCTGTAGGCTTTCCAATTATTGCAATATTTCTAGGGATAACTACAAAAGCGCGCTCGATTAACGGTATTATTTCAACCTCAACACTTACCTCTCGTGAGGAATTGACTAGCTTAACTCCTTCAGGCAACTGCAAAAGAACTTGTTTGGTAAAGGTTTGAGTTGCATTTTCCAAACTAACCGGAACTGTGGACACCTCATTAATTTGAGATAATGTATCAGCTTTTCCATCAATTTCAGTTAATAATACACTTTCAGGCTTTATTTTACTTGCGCCCTCTACATAATTCTTGTCGGGCTTGCCTTCTGTTATTGGAATTACTGGAACTCTCTTTCCCACTTCAATATTAACAGTCACATTAAGACCTTTGCTTAATTCAGGCATTTCTTCGCCACTTTTGTTAAAAACCTTGTATTTCTTCTGAATTACCAAATTTCTATTTAAACCAGAAACATCTATATATGTCTTCACTGAACCAACATTTGCAATAACAGAATCTAAGGCTTCTATTTTAACTGTGTCTGGATTGGCTGTCTTAGATATAATTTCATATCCTCTTGCCACATCTCCACTTGTTTCAACTTGAACAACAAATGGATTTTCCTCTATCTTTCCCAGGTCTAATTCCACAAATTTAGGCTTTATATCAAAACTATTATCACCTAAATTTTCTCTTCCCATATAGAGAGGAGGATTTAATTCTATAACCTTATCTTCAACGGTTTTTACCTTTGATAAATCAAGAGTGACTTCAAAATCAGAATCCTTGATAGCATCTAACACATCCACCCTTTCACGAACTGTAACGGTGGTATACTTTGTAAAAGAATTGCTGTTCAGTACCAATCCGTTTGCTTTTAAGCTTTCCTCGTTAATAATGTTTATAGGAACAGTATAATAGCCTGTCTTAACAGGATTAATAGTAAACCAAAGCAATACTGCAAAGACTATTGAAAGTATTTTGTAGGTCAAATCCTTTTTCAAATATTCTTTCACTTTGATTTCCCCTTCCATAGAGATAACTTCTTATTTACTGACTTCTTCTCAATTAAATTTTTATTTAACGCTTTTCTCAAGGTATCAGGTGTAAGATTTCTAGATAAACCACCATTAAGTGCATAAGATATTTTACCTGTTTCCTCAGATACTACCACAGAAATACAATCTGACACCTCTGTGATTCCCAAAGCAGCTCTATGTCTAGTTCCAAGCTCTTTGCTCAAGTTAGGATTGTCAGTAAGAGGCAAAAAGCAAGCAGCTGATTTAAGTTTGTTATCTCTTATTATTAATGCTCCATCGTGAAGCGGTGTGTTTGGTGTAAAAATATTTATTATTAATTCTGAACTAATATTTGAATCTAACGTTGTGCCTGTATTTATAATCTCACCCAGCTTTGTCTCACGTTCCACAACAATGAGCGCACCTGTATCTGTCTTTGAAAGTTCTGTTGCAGCCTTAACAATTTCCTCAATTGTATAAGTGGTATGTATAACTTCATCACTTTCGTCAAAGTTAAAAAAGTCTCTTATATTACTGCTTCTTCCCAGTTGCTCCAGACCTCTTCTAAGCTCTGGCTGAAATAATACCACTACTGCAAAGCCTGCAAGTTCAATAGTTTTGTTTAGTATAAAAGCCAAGGTTCTGAGCTGTAGCCACTCACTAAGCATAGCAATAATAAATATAACAACTATACCCTTAACCAGCTGCCACGCTCGAGTCTCTTTTCCAAGCTTTATCAGCTTAAAAATTATATAAGAAACAATGCCTATATCAACAATTGATTTTAGCATTTCGAGAGGAGCCTTAATAGGTATATATATCGATATAAAATTTGTTATGTTTTGGAAATTCTCAACTAATGAGTCTAACAAATCATTCACACCCTTGCTCAAAGTCAATTATTATCAGCTAAGAAAATTGGCTTTGCAAAATTTCTTTCCCTAGAGGAATCCATTTCTCCCTTTGATGAAACACTTTGTGTTTCTGAGCCACCCTAAAGGGGAAGGAAAATCCTCATTTAATCACTTACTAAAAACCAATTGTGAGTTAAAACGCAGTATTTCGTTTTTAAATCCAAGATTTCAACCATAATAGACTCTATATAGACAACATAATAATACAAACTAATTTTAATATAAAAATTAAATATATTAAATGGGTAAAAATAACTAATTTTACTCCATTCTAAAATAATATTTATACTTTGTAGCCTATATTCTAAATAATTGCTATTGTCTGAAACCCTTTTGTCTTTAGCAAATTCTATTTATTATATAAAAATATACACATTTTATGAATAAAATTTCATTAATACTCTGTAAATTTTCATTAAAAATATAACGCCTTATAGTATACGTTTAAATTGTATATTTAGTATGCTTATAGTATTAAATTGTTTATAATTTAGTCTCTAATTAGCGAGATAAATTATGTATCAATTAATACCCAAGCAACGAAAATCCTACTGATCCAAATGTTGTAGCCAAAAATATAATAACTAATATAATCGCAACATATTTAACCCATTTTTTATGCATTTCAATTACCCCTTTTTATTTTAATAAATAAAGTTCTATTTTAAGTCCTTAAGCCAAGAATTTACATCCCCATCACTTGGCATTCTCCAGTCTCCTCTAGGTGAAAGACTAATTGAACCAACCTTTGGCCCATCCGGCAAGCATGAGCGTTTAAACTGCTGACTAAAAAATCTTCTTAAGAAGGTTCTGAGCCATTTATCAATAATTTCAACTGTATACTTTCCTTCAAAAGCATGCTTTGCCATAACAAGTATTTTTGAAGGCTGAGCCCCATACCTGACAAAATGATATAAAAAGAAATCATGTAACTCATAAGGTCCAACAATATCCTCAGTTTTCTGCTTTATCTGACCAGCATCATCTGTAGGTAGTAATTCAGGACTAATTGGAGTATCTATAATACTTTTAAGTACTTTACTAGTTTCATCCTTGAACACATGATCGGCAGCCCACTGAACTAAATATTTTACAAGTGTTTTTGGCACTCCTGAATTAACTGCATACATAGACATATGATCGCCATTATAGGTACACCAGCCAAGTGCAAGCTCTGAAAGGTCTCCAGTACCAATAACCAGTCCACCTATTTTATTTGCAATATCCATAAGTATCTGAGTTCTTTCTCTTGCTTGCACATTCTCATATGTCACATCATAGTCTGCAGGATTATGTCCTATATCCTCAAAATGCTTCATACACGCTTCTTTAATATCTATCTGGTAAGTAGTTACATTCATTAACCTCATCAATTCAAGGGAATTGTTTAGTGTATTATCAGAAGTACCAAAACCAGGCATTGTTATAGCA
Source organism: Bacillota bacterium (assembly GCA_023395575.1). Taxonomy (GTDB): domain Bacteria; phylum Bacillota; class Clostridia; order Acetivibrionales; family DSM-1351; genus Ruminiclostridium. The sequence continues at coordinate 1,588 of JAEWZA010000272.1, read as the reverse complement.
TGTATATTCTTTCTGTCAATTCCCAATCTATCATATGCCTTTACAATAACTAATAAAGCCAGTGTAGAATCCAATCCACCAGAGATTCCAATTACGCACTTGTCAATTCCTGTATGCTTAAGCCTCTTCACCAGTCCTGATGTCTGAATGTTAAATATCTCATTACAGCGTTTATTTCTAATACTGAGGTCTGAAGGTACAAATGGATGTGGTTCAAAATATCTCTGAACATTGGAATTGTTCAACTCTTTCACATTGAAGAATACTTTTCGGAATTGATAGCCCTCCGTCCTGTGTGTAAACGAAGAATTTTTCAGTCTTTCACTGACCATTCTCTCTATATCAACATCACTAATAATCAATTGTTCATCAAAGGAAAATCTTTCTGATTGGGCAAGCAACAACCCGTACTCAGAAATCAAGGCATGTCCTCCAAAAACAAGGTCAGTAGTTGATTCATTTACTCCCGACGATGTATATACATATGCAGCAGCACACTTCGCTGACTGCATTTTTATGATACTTTCCCTGTATTCATGCTTACCTACAATTTCGTTACTTGCAGATAGATTGAATAATAATGTTGCACCATTAATAGCCTGATAACTGCTTGGTGGTATTGCTGTCCAAAGATCCTCACATATTTCTATTCCGAAGCACAAGCCATTTACATTCTCTGCTTCAAATAATAAATCTGTTCCGAAGGGTACAGCTTGTCCTAGCAAATTGATATTTTCATTCTGCGTATCAATTCCAGAACAAAACCATCTCGCTTCGTAGAATTCACTATAATTTGGAATAAAGCTTTTGGGAACTACTCCTAGAATTTTTCCTGCTTGGATAGCAACTGCACAATTATATAATCTGCTGTTAATCAGCAATGGCATACCAATTATTAAAATACATTCTAAAGTTTTTGTTTTTTCAAGTATTATTTTTAAGCTATTAATTGCATCACTTTGGAGTGTTTTCTGTAAAAAAAGATCTCCGCAGGTATATGATGTAATAGCCAATTCAGGGAACACAACAAATTGTGCTCCTTGAGTCTGAGCTTGTTTCGCAATTTCAATTATTTCTGCTGTATTATATTCACAGTTTGCAACCTTTAGCTTTGGTATAGCTGCTGCAACTCTTACAAATCCAAAATTCATTTTATCACCTAATGTATCTATTTTAGGGAGCTTAATATCTCAATTTTCCCATTTAATTTGCCTCAATTTAGTGTATCATATTTATGTTTTTGTTGTATATAGAAAATTATCTCTAAACTTCATTTTTAATGTTGTAATACCCCCTGGAATTACTATATTTATCAATATAATACTTCTTGTTATCTGCTATTTGCTTTAGAAAACAAACTAGTTTATCAATTTCGGCATAATCATTATATATTCCAAAGCTTACTCTTACAATCCCGGGAAATAATGAAGCAGGATTATTCATTAATTCCTCCATGTCCTTTGCTGATAATCCAAGCAAGCTCTCACAATAAGGGTGGGCACAGAAATAACCATTTCTCACAGCAATACCAGCTTCATAGGAAAGTATAGCTGACATTAATGAATGATGTACTCCCTCTATATTAAAG
>JAEWZA010000260.1 GCA_023395575.1 Bacillota bacterium | reverse complement strand
GTTTAATATAGGAGCCTCAGGGCAGTATACAATGGGTATGTTTTTTGCATTATATGTTGGCTTTATGTGGGACTTGCCTGATAGTATACATTGGGTTGTTTGCATAATTGCAGGAATGGTCGGCGGTTTGATATGGGGCTTTATACCGGGTATTTTAAAAGCGTTATTGAATGTAAATGAAGTTATTACTTCAATTATGTTTAATTATATAGGAATGTATCTGGTGGATATGCTTGTACAGAACAATTCTACTATGTATATATCATCAAAGACAAGAACAGCATATCTTCCTCAATCAGCACAAATTCCTACCTTGGGAATTAAAAATTCGGGTGTAAATGTAGCGATTTTTATTGGAATTGCTTTTGCAATCATCCTATATATAGTTTTAAATAAAACAATATTTGGCTATGAGCTAAAAGCCACAGGCTATAACAAGCATGCAAGCATTTATGCAGGCATGAACGGAAAGAGGAATATAATACTTACAATGGTTATTGCAGGTGCTATGGCAGGACTTGGAGGAGCGTTTGCTATATTAGCTCCATCTACTATAGCTGGTAGTAGTATGACTTATGAGCCAGTTAGTGTAATTGCTGCAAACGGTTTTAATGGTATTGCAGTAGCTCTGCTTGGAAGCTCTAACCCTATCGGAATTATATTTTCTGCACTGTTTATCTCCTACATACAGCGTGGAGGTACACTGGCAAGCTTGTGTGGATATAAGCCTGAAATTATTGATGTTGTAATTGCGGTAACCATTTATTTTTCAGCATTTGCAATGATTATGAATGCAACGATAGCTAAAATATTTAAAAGGCGTCGAGGTAATAAAAATAAGAAAACAACCTTAGTTAGTAGCTCTGAAGCAGTTGAGCCCATAAGGGATGATAAAAAGGGAGAGGCGTAAGGCTGAAAAATAAAAAAGTTAAAAGGAGGGAGCGAATTCTTAGCGACAATTAAAATAATAAACTCAACTTTACAACATAAGTCTCTATGCTAAAACCTATTAGTAATCAAAACAATTGCAATAAATTTAATTTACCTCTTAAATTATTGATGGTTTGAACAGAGTCTTAATTGGAAAAGTTGAATAGTTAAATTAATTAGGCTAGGATACGATTATGGATACTTTATATTATTTAATTCAAAGTACGCTTCCGGTTGCCATCCCTTTACTATTGGTGGCACTGGGCGGTATGTTCAGTGAGCGCAGTGGTATAATTAATATAGCGCTGGAAGGTATAATGTTATTTGGAGCGTTTTTTGGCTGCTTGTGTGTTTTCTTTATACAGGGCAATGCTTTTAATGCGCAGTTAATGTTGCTGATTGGTATGATTATTGCAGCCGTTGGGGGCTTTATATATTCGCTGCTGTTGTCAATTGCAGCTGTAAATTTAAAAGCAGACCAGACTATCAGTGGAACAGCTCTCAATATGCTAATTCCCGCTATAATACTTCTGTTTTCTAAAATGTTTTTTAACAGTGATGGTATAACCACTGACGTAAATTTTTATATTAAAAAAGTTCCTGTACTAGGTGATATACCTGTACTTGGCAAAATACTGTTTCAGAACACTTATATTACCGTGTATATAGGAATTGCTGTACTTGTTATATCTACTATTGTGTTTTATAAGACTAAGTTTGGCTTGCGACTTCGCGCGTGTGGAGAGCATCCTCATGCGGCTGATTCAGTTGGTATAAATGTTTATTTTATGCGCCATGCTGGTGTTGGTATTTCTGGTATTCTTGGTGGGACAGGAGGATTCTTCTACGCAGTTGGTGTAATGAATGGCAACACAAATGGTCATACAGGTGTTGCAGGCTTTGGATTTCTTGCACTTGCGGTAATGATATTCGGACAATGGAAGCCAATTAAAATATTATTTGCAGCCTTGTTCTTTGCATTTCTTAGGACCTTAGCATATTCTGTTTCTCTAATTCCATTTTTGGCGGCATTGAATATAAATAATACCTTTTACAAGATGCTCCCATATGTTGCAACTATGGTTGTACTTGCGTTTACATCGAAAAGGTCAAGAGCGCCAAAAGCAGAAGGTATACCTTATGATAAGGGGTTAAGATAGATATTCTACTTAAATGATGGGTAGAGAACGCTACAGTCAGGTACTTGTATGGCTTGTAGCGTTTGATTTTTTATGAGAGTATATTTATTGGTATGGGAATTCACATGATCGTAAGTAGCCTAACTTATTTAAAGCAATTATTTAACATTTTATTTGATAAAGTCTTTTACACATAAAATTTTCAAATGCTCAAAGTTGAATTATAATGTATAAAATATTGTTAGAAAAGTATATTTTGTTATAATATAATAGCTAGTGTTCGAAAATATGGGCAACATAGATATATGAATGATGTGAAATTCAAACAAATATCTTTAACCAAGTAACCCATTTATCTAAGTTGTACTCGCGTACCAGTATAAACAAAAAAACTTATTTCAAAATAAATTAGCACGACGAGTTAAATTAGCACTTGCAAATATATTAACATTTAACATATGAAAGGAATAACAACATGATAATAAAAAATGCAGAACATGAAATTACAGCTGTAAAGCCAAATCAATATCCAGTTACAGGATTTCCGGAGGTGGCATTTGTAGGCAGATCAAACGTGGGAAAGTCCTCAATAATAAATACCTTGTTGAATAGAAAGAATCTTGCAAGAGTAGGTCAAACACCAGGAAAAACAAGACAAATTAATTTTTTTGTTGTAAATGGTAATTTTTATTTAGTAGACTTGCCAGGCTATGGCTTTGCAAATGTATCAAAGGATATGAAGGCTTCTTGGGAAAATATAATTGAGACATATTTGTATTCCAGAAAACAAAATCAGCTTAAGCTGGTAGTAATGCTTGTGGATATCAGACATTCACCTAGCAAGGACGATATAATTATGTATCAATGGATTAAGGGTTTTGGAATGAAGGCTATAATTGTTGCTACAAAGGCTGATAAAATAACCAGATCCCAAATAAATGTCAGGCTTAATGACATAAGAAAAGTTCTTCAGTTGGATAAATCAACTAAATTAATACCTTTTTCCTCTGAAAAAAGAACAGGCAAAGAAGAAGTTCTTGAGGAGATAGGTAGAAGCTTATTTGGGGCTGAAACAGATGTAGCGCTATCAGCGGTAGAAGCTTAAAAAAAAAAGGGTGCAGATAAAACAGGTCGTGGGGAAGAATTAGCTCAAAAGTCAAATAAAAAGCAACAAGAGACAGCACATGAAATGGATGAGTTGGTGGAGCTGGACAAGCTGGATGATTCCGAATTAGCCGAAGATATAGATGAAACAACAGAATTTGAGGAGCCAGCAGAGTAGTCACTCAAAACAGTACGGTTATGGAGCAGTGATATATGGATAAGAATGATTATAAAAATGAAGAAGAAAAGTTGAGAAAAAAGTTAAGAAGCATGAGAATTATTGCAACTTCTCTGCTGGTATTTATGGCAGTTGTTTTTATAGTGTTTAGGAGATTTGAGGACAGAGGGTTGTTTTTCTCATCGGTAGCGGCATTTGCTGAGGCTTCAATGGTGGGAGCACTTGCAGATTGGTTTGCAGTGGTTGCGCTATTTAGACATCCTTTAGGGTTGAAAATAATCCCGCACACTGCCATTATTCAGAATAATAAGCAGAGGATTGCAAAAGCATTATCTAATTTTGTAGTGTCAAATTTTTTCACTCCTGAGATTATTAAGGCAAAGCTGGACAAGATCAGCATTTCAGAAAAAATATCTGGTTATATTCAGCAAAATAAGAATACTATTGCAACAGCTGTTTCCGATAAGCTTCCTGCTATAGTTGATTCAATTGTTGATGATACTAAGGTATCAGAGCTTGTGAAGCAACAGATTGATAGAAAAATTGATGCTGTAAAATTATATCCTATGCTGGCTACAATTTTGAAGCCAATACTTGATGGAGGATATCATAAACCAATAGTTAAAGGTCTTTTGAATTCTACATATAATTATATTGGAGAGAATAAAGACAAAACTATGCTTGTTTTGGGAGGAATAAACAAAACCTTAACTATGCCCTTTATTGGTGATATTATCTATAAGAAGATTTTAGAATTTTTGTATACACAAGTTGATGAAATTGATACAAATGAGGAGGTTGAAGTTAATAAGCTGTTGTTGTCGGCTCTTCCAAAGCTACTTGAGGACATGGAAAATTCACAGGAGCTGATTAACAAAGGAGAGCTTCTCAAGGAGCAGATAATTAATTCAGAACTATATGGTGAGCTTCAAAATAAGCTAGTTGATATGGTAATTAATTTCAAAAACTCTATAATGGAAGATAAAGAACGCTTAACCGAAAGAGTAAGCGATATTTTGGACAAGCTTGTAGTAATAATTTCAGAAAATAATAAGCTTCAAGATAGCGTTGATAGTGCAATAATTGAAACTATTGAGGGTATTGTTTCTCAATATGGAAATAAGGTTGGTGACCTTATTTATGATACAATGGACAGCTGGGAAACTAAGAGCATGGTTGACAAGCTTGAAGTGCAAGTTGGAGCGGATTTGCAGTACATTCGAATTAACGGTACAGTAATAGGTGGTTTAGCGGGGCTTGCTATACACTTGTTGACAGTGGTGTTTTAAGTTAAATACATTAACATTCGTGTGTATAAGTTTACTGGTCCTTCCGTACAAACTTATCTAAATGGGCTAATCCCAAGATATATGTTGAATTTAGTAGTGGTTCATCGTAGTTAATTATACCGTCGCTTACATTCAGCATCTCTGATTCATTGTTTCGTGGGGCTGTTGCAAAAAAATTATCTGTATACTGATGTCTTATTGCAAGAAATAGTACGCGAGTGTAATATATATCTAGTTGCGAAGCTCGGTTAGAAATTGATGCTAGAAATAGTAGGTGAAGAACAAGTATTGTAGCCGACACAGCTACAGGATGTAGCTGTGAGTATTAACCCGAGACAGGATGTCGAGTGCTATGCGGTCGGCGGAATTGCTTGTTATTCACCGCAATTATTTCAACGTCAATTTCGGGAGCGAGCCATAGATATATATCGCACGGGAGTACTATTTTAGCAGTTTACTTTTGATAGATATTATTTTTTGCAACAGCACCCAGTAGAATCAACTATTATTCTTCACTTAAAAATTCAAACAAATATCTTTAACCACGTAACCCATTTATCTAAGTTGTACTCGCGTACCAATATAAGGAATAAGTAGTTATATACAAACTAAGTTTAATATAAATTAGTACAATGAGTTAAATTTTCTAAATTAACTGTAGAGATTAATATTGCTAAACTCAAAGTGTCTCATTTTTCAAGGGTTTATTTCACTATAGCAAAAATAGTACTTTTCAAAAAATAATTTGTTTTAAATTTTGACTCCGTGGTATATATATTACTGTCGCTGCTAAACCATTTAATTAGCGGCCGAGAAAACATTAGAGTACATAAAATTATATAAATTATAGGAGGATTTTAGTATTATGAAAAAATTTGTTTGTTCAGTTTGTGGATATGTTCATACAGGAGATACAGCTCCAGATAATTGCCCTCAATGTAAGGCTCCAAAGGAAAAATTTGTGGAGCAGAAGGAAGCTTCAACTGCTTTTGCTGATGAGCACAGAATAGGTGTTGCTCAAGGTGTTGATGCAGAAGTATTAGAAGGCTTGAGAGCCAATTTTATGGGAGAATGTACTGAAGTAGGAATGTACCTTGCTATGGCAAGACAGGCTGAGCGTGAAGGATATCCTGAAATTGGTGCTTTCTACAAGCTTGCTGCTTGGGAAGAGGCTGAACATGCTGCGAAGTTTGCAGAACTTTTAGGAGAGGTTGTTTACCCAGATACAAAGAAAAATCTTCAATTGAGAGCGGAAGCAGAGCATGGAGCTTGTCAGGGAAAGAAAGACCTTGCTACAAAAGCAAAGCAGCTCAACTATGATGCAATCCATGACACTGTACATGAAATGTGCAAGGACGAAGCAAGGCACGGAGCAGGTTTTAGAGGACTTTTGAAGAGATATTTTGGTGAATAAAAATATAACGAGGCAAGAGAATGTCTCCCACTTCTATAAGTGGCAGGTGCAGCTTTAATTTTTAGGTGGTGAGAATAACTCCCACCTCGTTGAAACGCTGCTGATGTAATGAAATTTTTCTACAATCGAAAAATTTTATTTTGAATATAGGCGTTATAAAAAGATATGAAAAAATACAATTCTCATTATCGGAAAACCGTTGAAAAATAAGCCTTACAGCTTTAGTTCACGAAACTGATTTTAGGAATTGTATTTTTTTGTATTTTTGTTTATTAAAATGTATATTTATTTTTGGTGGGAAATTCATCGGTTTTATTGCATAAATTGGAATCTTTCCCACAAATGACGTGTGATGTAGTAAGGAGTAAGGACGCATTGTATTTTATAGAGTGAACCATGTGGGAAGATTTGAGTTTCCCCATTACTGAGGTCTAGTCAAACCATTTGGAAATTTTCTTAGAATATAGGGTAATGTTACGTTTTAATTTTCATTTTATCCCCATGCACTTATATTCTAGCGTTTTCAATATATACTCTCAAAAATGAGTTATCAAAAATGGGAAAACTCAAAAATAGGCAATATTGACTAATGAAATGCAATAATATATTATCCTATATGAGAAGCTTTTTAGGAGGGACTCTTTAATGGGAGAGCTAATAAGAAAATTAAAAGGAATAGATGTTTTATTAGATGAGCTTAATAGCTACAGACCGCTTACAAAGGGAGAAGTAAATCGCCTTAAGGAAGAGTTCTTAATAAACTTTACATATAACTCAAATGCAATTGAAGGAAACACACTTACATTGCAGGAAACGGCATTAATATTAAATGAGGGAGTGACAATCGGTGAAAAGTCCCTCAGAGAACATTTGGAAGTAATCGGTCACAAAGAGGCCTTTTCATATATAGAGGAGCTTGTTAAAGAAAAAGAGAATATATCGGGAAAAGTAATTAAAGACATTCATAGTCTTGTCCTGATGGATCAAAGAGAAAATAGAGGCGTATACAGGAGAGTACCTGTTATGATAATGGGAGCAGAACATACACCTCCGCAACCTTATTTGGTTCCTGTACAAATGGAGGAGTTGATAAGTGTCTATAGCCAGAGCAGTTTAGGGCACATAATAGAAAGAGCAGCAAAATTTCACCTTGATTTTGAAGCAATACATCCTTTTATTGACGGAAATGGAAGAACAGGCAGGTTGATATTAAATCTAGAGCTAATGAAGCACGGATATCCTCCAATCAATATAAAGTACAGTGATAGAAAACGTTATTATTCATGCTTTACAAGCTATCACACAAAAAACGACCCGTCTGAAATGGTACTGTTGGTAGCAGAAAATGTAGAGTCAGAAATACAAAGATATATTGAGATAGTAAAAATGGCAAATGAAATAACAGATAGCAATTTTAATCAGTAAAATTATAAATAACAAGAAAGATAAATTTAATAAAATCAAAAGTACTGGAGCTGTATAAAAAACGCAGCTCTTAATTTTTGCGTGAAAGCATATATTGTTTTGAAGGAAGCGACTAAACAATGAAAAATAAAAAAGCAATTTTGATGAACAGAAAAGAACAATCAGATTTAAAGCAAAGAGCGTATAGGAAAAGTAGAAGCTTGCAGCAATACGAGGGCTAACAGTGTCGGACATAGTAAGGTGGCAGACTTTTCATCAATGATATAACTAAATGGAAAAATTACAGTTAGGGGTCTGAAAGTGTTTTAATATGCTTTCAGACCATTAATACTGTAGTGCAAGATCTCTTTTAGTTAAATGAAAACTTTCTTGCTTAATTCTTGTAAGTCTCAGTTTTTTGTTTGCTTATTGTATGTTTACGGCATAATGCAAGCATATGCCATAACGAGCATGTTTTACAGTTGAAATGCCATGTGTCAATGACGTTTTGATTTTGTAGTTTTATAGCGTTTAAATTTTGCATATTTATGGCAAAAAAATTATTCCTTAGTTTTAAATAATGTATTTACTATTGTGGTACTTCCTGTCATCATCTCCTTT
>JAEWZA010000188.1 GCA_023395575.1 Bacillota bacterium | reverse complement strand
TGTAATAACAGCATTCTTGCCAATAGGCAATTTATTTAGTGTCATATAATTGCTACCTCCCTTGAAAACCACTAATATATTTGAAATTTAACATCTTAATTTTATTATCTAAAAATCCTTCGGCATTCATACTTATCAATGGTTTTATTAAATTGGTTAGCTCATTCTAACTCCACGGTTAGTATATTCTAACTAACAACAATTGTCAATATGTTATAAGGTATTATTGTTTATTTTTTGTCAATATTCGTTACTATTTAACCTTTGACATTACAATATACAGAACAAACTTTAATAAAACTATAAGCTATATATTGTAGGTGTTCAAACTATCAATGGTTTGTTGCCAAAATGATTGCTAGTAAGCTTAATCAATATATAAATTCTTAATTATTCATAAAAACAAAAAAGATATCGTCAGCAGCCATATAAGCTGCCAATAATATCTCGTAAAATATAAATTGAAATTAATACTATATAATCTTGTCAAAACTTTAGCAATATATAATACATGTTTCATAGGTTTGTAAAGCAATTTATTCTCTAACTTAAATTGTATATAATTTTTCCCCTATTATTTATGGCACATTGAAGAACTTGGACAGTTTCCACACCCACTGCCACAGCCTCCACAAGACTTGCCAGCTTTTTTGTCCTTTCTCATTTTAATTATAATAAGAACAACAGACGCTAAGATTACTGCACTTATAATAATAGTTGCTAAATTATCCTTTAAAAAAGCTACCATGGCTATTCCTCCTTTACATGTTTTGAGTAGCAGCCTTTGTATTCAGGGTTTTGCTTTCCTTATATGGCATAAATAACGCAAATATGAAGAATGCAATTACTGCAAATGCCACCACAGTTCCAATACCGAATGTGCCCTCAATAATTAAATTTCCTATTTGGAATACGCAAAGAGAAAGTGCATATGCAAATAAGGTTTGATATCCTATTGCAAACCAAGTCCATTTAGCTGAATTCATCTCTCTCTTAATTGCTCCAATAGCTGCAAAGCAAGGAGCGCAAATCAAGTTAAACACAAGGAAGGAGTATGCTGAAACTACTGTAAAGCTTGCGGCAAGAGTGCCCCATATTTCTGCTCCATCCTCAGCAACCTCTGCAAAACCATATAGTACACCGAATGTACCAACAACATTTTCTTTTGCAACCAAACCTGTAATTGTTGCCACTGATGCCTGCCAATTTCCAAATCCAAGAGGAGCGAAAATTGGAGCAATAAGGCTTCCTATTACAGCAAGGAATCCCTGACTTAAGTCCTCTACCATTACAAATTTACCGTCAACTATGCCAAAATTAGATGCAAACCATATTACCATTGTTGAAAGCAATATAACTGTTCCTGCTTTTTTAATAAATGACCAACCACGCTCCCACATTGAACGCATTAAATTTACGAAGGTAGGCATATGATATGCAGGGAGTTCCATAACAAATGGAGCCGGATTACCACTAAATATTTTTGTCTTTTTCAAAATAATACCCGACATAATAATAGCTGCAATACCTACGAAGTAGGCGCTAGGCGCAACCCACCATGCACCGCCGAATAATGCACCAGCTATAAGAGCTATAATTGGAAGCTTGGCACCACAGGGAATAAAGGTGGTAGTTATAATTGTCATTTTGCGGTCACGGTCATTTTCTATAGTTCTCGATGCCATAATACCAGGAACACCGCATCCTGTTCCAACAAGCATAGGTATAAACGACTTACCCGAAAGTCCAAATTTACGGAAAATTCTATCCATTATAAATGCAATACGTGCCATGTAACCGCATGATTCAAGAAATGCAAGTAAAGTAAACAATACCAGCATCTGTGGAACAAATCCAAGCACAGCGCCTACGCCTCCGATAATACCATCAACAATCAGACCCTGTAACCATACTGCAGTGCCAATAGACTCAAGTGCTGTTGCTACGGCTGGCGCAATCATTTCGCCAAATAAAACATCATTTGTCCAGTCTGTCAGAATGGTACCAATTGTTGTAACAGAAATAAAGTATACAAGGAACATAACAACTGCAAAGATGGGAAGTGCTAACCACCGGTTTGTTACAATCCTGTCTACTTTGTCGGTAGTAGTTAGCCTATCCTTGCTTTTTTTTGTGTAACAGCCACCGATAATTGATGAAATATATGTATACCTTTCATTAGTTATAATACTTTCTGCATCGTCATCTAGCTCACTTTCACATTTTGCAATATCATCCTCAATATGAGCAAGGGTTTTGGCATCAATATTTAATGCCTGAATTACCTTCTCATCACGTTCAAATAGCTTTATGGCATACCAACGCTGCTGATGCTCAGGCAGGTTATGAAGAACTGCTTCTTCAATATGAGCAATGGTATGTTCTACACTTCCGCTGAAGCTATGCCCTAGAATTGGCATGCTTTTACTCTGTGCCGCATTAATTGCAGCCTCTGCAGCCTCAATTATTCCCATTGATTTTAGTGCTGATATTTCTACAACTTGGCAGCCAAGCGCTTTAGAAAGCTGCTTCAAGTTAAGCTTATCACCATTTTTATTAACAATATCCATCATATTAATAGCAACAACAATAGGGATTCCAATTTCAATCAATTGTGTTGTAAGATACAAATTACGTTCTAGATTTGTACCATCAATAATATTTAAAATGGCATCAGGCCTCTCATTTATCAAATAGTTTCTTGCAACTACTTCCTCAAGAGTATACGGCGAAAGAGAATATATACCAGGCAAATCAGTGATAATTACCTCTTTGTTATTTTTTAGTTTTCCTTCTTTTTTTTCAACAGTAACGCCTGGCCAATTTCCAACAAATTGGTTTGAGCCTGTCAAGGCATTAAATAGTGTAGTCTTGCCACTGTTAGGATTTCCGGCAAGTGCAATTTTAATAGCCATCCTTGTATTCCTCCTTTAAATCAGTTAGTTATCTCTAACCTTTATCAATAAAAAATAGGGAATATCCCTTGGTTTATTAATAGAAATATAGGTAGTGACAACACACATAGTTCTTATGGCATTTGAACTTCAATCATTTCCGCATCAGCTTTTCGTATAGATAATTCATAACCGCGTACATTGACCTCAATAGGATCTCCAAGAGGTGCTACCTTACGAATATTTACTTCAACACCTTTTGTAATCCCCATATCCATAATTCTACGCTTTGTAGCTCCTTCACCATGGAGCTTTTTTACAATTACAGTCTGTCCTGTCTTAACTTCTTTGAGAGTGTTCATATTATTTGCTCCTTCCAACATTACATGCTCACAATACCAGTGAATTGTGATTTTCAATCTTATACATATGTAGGCATACAAATTCTGTAACTTCAGAAACATTTTATATATATCAAAGATTCTTTCAATCAATAATGCTATATAATAATTCTATTGGCCATTTCTTTGCTTATGGCTACGCGTGTGTCCTTGACATTTACAATCAAATTCCCAGCATTCTCAGTTATAACAATAATTTCCCCACCTTCAATAAAACCCAGTTTGTTGAGAAAATTCTTTGTTTCATCTTTTCCGCCAATTTTTTTTATTTTATTTACTTCTCCTGCTTTTGCAAATACTAAGGGCATGATAATCCTCCTCTCCCACTAACAAGTATCTTCTCTTTATCATTTGTGTCGCAGACTATACTAGCAAAATAGAAGTCAGCTCTAAATAAGTGAAATAGAGT
>JAEWZA010000186.1 GCA_023395575.1 Bacillota bacterium | reverse complement strand
TTTATACCTAAACGCTCTTTTAATCCTTTGATAAATTCATTCGTATCATACCATATTATTTTGATATCACACCCTGCCATATCTATCCTTTTGATAGGCATTTTATATTTTTTATCAAACAATTCATTCCATTCCTTTGGTGTATAAATACTCCCTTCAAGATTATAATCACATTTAGGATCGTAATAAGCAATAATATAAATCTTTGTACTTTTATAATTTCCATTACCTAGTATCTGCTTTAATTCTTCTACAATATCAAATATATCTGAAAAGCTATATCCAACAAATATAATACTATTTACTTTATTTAGTATTTCTTCTAAATTGTTTTTAATTTTCTTTTTACTAGCTTCCGATGCAACACCAGGTAAAAGTGTAGCTATATTATGATCTGTTATGCATCCGTGAAGTTTATAATAATACTTTTTACTATCTTTAGCAGAACAATTATACATTACTTTATCAAAGGACTTAATAACTAATTCTCTTTTAAAATTTTCTCCATAAGCCTTCTCTAACAATAAATCAAAATTTGTCGTTGCAATGCATGATATCATGTCCTTCTTAATTAAATCCGCAAGAAAGTTATGATAGGCATTAGGCTTATAATAACCATCGTTATATAGAATATTAAATAGCTTATTAAAAAATTCAGATTTTATATTTTGATTTAAATCATCAAAAAGTCTCATCATAAAGTCTTCAAATTGGTATGTATTATCAGACACATATTTTATTGTTTCATCATCAAGCCTTTGCCTGTCATCCTCTTCCAAATTCTCTTTGAAAGCTTCCATTATCGCTTTTTTAATACTCCATACATCCAAACATCCAGAATCAATTGATAAGCCTGTTCCGTAAAAGAAAGCAGTATTTTTAATATTATTCGTTATTTCTTGTATCATTTCTTCAATATTAGCATTCAAAAGCATTCCCTCCCATTTTTCTGTTTGTAACTTTTTGATTTTAATCCATTACGTTTTATCACTTATTTGCATTTTTTAATTTATGTAGCAGTCTATTTGTTCAGTCCCATAAGTAAAATATATATCCGGTATTTAACATAAATTTTACCTATTTGATTGGCAATGTCAGATATATTTCTGTTACTTGTTTACAGTGTTTTACTCAGTGTTAAGCACTCTTTATGAAAAATCCGCCACTAAGTAATTTTCCCATTAACTTCTTTAATTCTATTTTGCTCTATAAGATACTCACAGGCTTTAGTTAAAGCTTGAGTTATATTCCCTCCAGTACGACTAAACCCAAAGGCTCTAGCTGTAGCTAAAAAAAGATCATCTTTCATAAGCCCAAAGCTTTTATTTGCAATGGTATACATTGCTTCGGCCAGTTCCTCTATACTAATATGGTTTATCGGTCTATTACCAATATCTTTATTTGGTATACGAACTAAAACTGTTTTGTAACTTTTCATCCAGTAAAACCCACTTTTAAGCTCAATTTCATTCTTGAGCTTATTTTCAAATATAACATTCACTGAGTCCCGAACCTTACTCGTAGCCTTTTGATTACCAAATAAACACGCCAACCTTTTATATAACAGTTCTGAATGGATAGGATATTCCTTATTAACAACATGCCTAATTGCATTTGCAAGATATATGGAACCATCATTGTGACGTTCAACTTCTTTAACATTAGCTTCTTCGTAATAGGAAAAATTGTAAGGATTAGTATCATCACCATCTTCCCCTACATTGGTTTCAATCGGTAATTCTAATATAGAGATCCCGTCATCACATGAATACACTTTTCCTTCGTCGCCTTTACAATTGTTTACGAAGTCATACTCGACATATTCTTCAATAGATTTCTCTACTACCTCTATTAATTTTTGCCCTTCAGTTATTGGATCTTTAATCCAATCTGTAGACCATATTCTATATATCTTCCAACCAATATCTTCTAGTACAGTTTGACGTAGTCTGTCTCGCTCCCTTGCAGTTCTTGCCGAATGGTATGTAGCACCATCACATTCTATCCCCAATACAAACCTTCCACTTAAAGTCGGATGTTTGACAGCAATATCAATTCTATAACCAGAGCACCCCACCTGTGTGGCTACATTATAGCCCCTTCCTACAAGAAAATCATAAACTGCTTCTTCAAAAGGAGACTCAGTATTTACTGTTTCTGAAACTGATAGTTCCCTAAGAAGTACATCTGCACCGTTTATTGCAAACTCAATATATGAGCGTAGCATCTTAACACCTTCTGCACTGGTATTTTCAACATTAATATCTGTAGGATAAATAGAACCCACTAGCTTTATGTTATACTTCGCCCTCGTAATTGCAACATTTAACCGCCTATATCCGCCACTTCTGCTTAGTGGGCCGAAATTCATATACATTACACCATTCTGGTCTTTGGCATAACCTATACTAAAAATAATTGTATCTCTTTCATCTCCCTGAACATTCTCAAGATTTTTTACAAAAAAGCCTTCTTCCTTATCCTCCGAGAAGAAATTTTCAAATTGCTTATTCTGTAATCTCAGCCGTCTTATAGCCTCTATTACAGCCTGCTGCTGAGCTTCACTAAATGTTACTACTCCAAGTGAGCGTTTAGGGTATTTTTTTATATGTTCAAACACAATTTCAGCAACTTTTTTTGCTTCCTCTGGATTATTTCTCTTACCACTTCTATCATATACTCCCTTGGGTACATAAATATATTCAACCCCATTATCTTGAACTTTCTCAAAATGAGAAGGAAAAGTAATAAGGTTATGGTTATACACTTTTGCATTTGAAAATGCTATTAAGTGCTCATGTTTGCTCCTATAGTGCCAACGTAGAGTTCGTTCCGGTAATACGGTAACTGCCTCATCAAGTATAGATTCATATCCATCGGAATCATAGTTTTCATCTTCATTGACATCATCAGTATCAAACTCCCCATCGGATAAACTAGCTGAAAAGAAATTAGTAGGAGGAAGCTGCTTACTATCACCGGCTATTACAACCTGTGCCCCTCTCATAATTGCTCCAACTGCATCTTCCGTACAAACCTGAGAGGCCTCGTCAAATATTACAACATCAAATTTATAATTTTCAGCCTCCAAGAAAAGACTTACAGAAAGCGGAGACATCATAAGGCAAGGCTTAAGAGTCATTAAAAGGTTAGGAATAGCTTTAAAAAGTTTCCTGAGTGGCATGATTTTTCTTTGTTTATTTAATTCTCTTTTTAGTATACCAACTTCATCAACTGCTGAAGTAAATTTATTCAAGTCTGGTAATCTTGAAACAAGACGCTCCCGGACTCTTGAGCGAGCAATTGATAGTTGTGTTAAATCAAGTCTTTTAAACTCATTAATTATATCCTCGTGGCTTCTTCTTCTAAAAGAATATACTGAAGGATGGTTAGGTAATATCGCGTCAAGCCATAATCTATAAAAACGTTTAAGAAATGTGGGAAGTATTAAGTTCTGCTTAATACCAATAGCTTCTATCTTCTCAATATAATCCGCCAATCCAGCCTCTTTACACTTCTCTCTACATCCTCTAAAATCAATCCATTCTTCTAAAGCAGAAAGATTCTTATAACATTTTTCTATCCTTTTTTGCAAGTCAGGCAAGTTAGTATTTAGTAGCTCTTCTTTATCATCAAACAGCGATATATACCAATCTTTTTCGGTATGAATAATATCAAGTCCATCCTTTAGTACCAATAGCCTTTTCCTAGCATACTCTATAGTTTCATCATTTGTACAGATTCCTTCAACAAATGAGTGAGTAAATTTATACTTATCATTAATTTTTCTAAAATCACTCGTCCATGTTAGTGATTTCAGAATTGCATCCCAATCTGTTTTTATTCCTTTAAATAGAAATGCGAATTTATTCTTTAAAATTTCACCCTGCAGGTCAATTTGCTTATTAATTTCCTGCATTCTTATCAGTTTATAGAAATCATAAACTATTGTATCGTAAGTACTTTCTACGATGGAGTATTTTTTCATTTCAAAATATTCTATATTTACTTGCTGTACAGTAGACAAGGCAATATTCACAGTTTCTTTTAATTTATCCATACTAATGTTATCAACATAGTTATTCAAATTTAAATTTTGGCTTACCTCTGTTGATATGTTACTGTCTAGAGC
>JAEWZA010000049.1 GCA_023395575.1 Bacillota bacterium | reverse complement strand
GTACAGTGTCGAAAACAGTGGATAGCACGGCGACGGGAGCTGATAAGTATCCAGAATTTCTGACTGTTGATGTATTTGACAATTTGGCAAATTATCAGGGGATAATGTCAGGCTGGTATGCAAAAATAGTAAAAGAAAAATTCAACATGGAACTTAATATAATAGCACCGAATGTGGCAGGTGGCGGTGATACTTTGTTCCAGACTCGTTCTGCTGCGGGAGAATTGGGAGACTTAGTTATTATTAGTGCAGAGAGCGGAAGAATGCAAGATGTTGTTACAGCAGGTTTATTATATGATGTTACAGATTTGTTTGCAGCAAGAAAAAATATATCAAAATATAAAGCAGCAATAGATTCATTAAATAACATGGTTGAGGGTGATAAAATATACGGAATCCCAGCATCTGTTTCTGAACAGCCTGCTACAAAGCCTTCAGAAGGTCTTGATTTGACATTTGGACCATATGTTCGCTGGGATGCATACAAGTCAGCTGGATATCCGCAAGTCAAAACTTTGGAGGATTTGATTCCAGCATTTAAAGCTATGCAGAACGCAGTGCCAACTAGTAAAACAGGGAAAAAGACATACGCAATTTCCTTATTTAAAGATTGGGACGGCAACATGATGTGTATGGCAAAACAACCTACTTGTCTTTATGGATATGATGAGTTGGGATTTGTATTAGCAAAGGCAGATGGTTCTGATTATCAGAGTATTATTGATTCTGATTCAATGTATAGCAGAGTATTGAAATTCTATTATGATGCAAATAAGGAAGGTCTTGTTGACCCTGAATCTACAACACAGAGCTATGATACAATGTACACAAAGTATCAGGACGGACAGATTTTATATTCACCATGGCCATGGTTGGGTCAGTCTGCATTTAATACTCCTGAAAATAAAGCAGAAGGCAAGGGCTTTATGATTGCTCCTATCGATGATATGAAGATTTTCTCTTATGGCTGCAGACCAGTTGGAGATAAGACATTTATGGGTATTGGAAGCAAAGCAGAAGACCCTGAAAGATTAGCGGACTTTATTGACTGGTTATACTCTCCAGAAGGAGTTTTGATATCCTGTACTCAAAACATAGGTTCAAGTGGTCCAGAAGGCTTAACTTGGGAAATGGTTGATGGTAAACCTGCTTTAACTGAATTTGGTTGGAAAGCCTTTTATGAAGGTGGTAGCACTCAGGTTCCAAATGAATGGGGTGGAGGTACATGGAAGGATGGTGTTTCTGCATTAAATTTTGTTACTGTACTACCAAGTGACATAAATCCAAATACAGGGGTTCCATATAACTACACTCTATGGGATTCTGTATTAGAGAAGAATAAAACTGCTCTTGACGTGGATTGGCAGACAAAGATGGGTGCTAAGACTACTCTTGAATACCTAGAAAATAAAGATCAAGTACTTGTAGCTCCTGGTAGCAGTTATATAGCTCCAGCTGAAGATTCAGAAATCAAAACATTAAGAGGGCAATGTAGAGCTATTATTGTTGAGTACTCATGGAAGATGGTATTTGCATCAAGTGAAAATGAATTCTTAAGCTTACAAAAGGAGATGCAGGAGACAGTACAAGGCCTTGGCTATGATAAGGTATTAGCACTAGACATGAAGAATGCGAAGGATCAGAATTCAGCAAGAGTTGCTGCTGCAGCTGCATCCAAATAATTTTGTACATATAAACTGAATATGCAGTTGAAATCAATAGTACTCCCGTACAATATATATCTATGGCTCGCTCACGAAATTGATTCTGAAATAATTGCGGTGAAGAACAAGCACTTCCGCCGACCGTATTACACAAAGGCATCCTGTCTCGGGTTAATACTCACAGCTACTGACTTTCGCTGTATCGGCTGCAATACTTGTTCTTCACCTACTATTTCTAGCATCAATTTCTAACCGAGCTTCGCAATTAGATATATATTGCACTCGCGTACTATTTTTGCAAAATACATTGGTATACAGTAAATTTCGTTTTGTAACAGCCACCCTTTTAGTTTTTAGTGGTAATAATATCTTTCGTTTGGCATACACACTGATGATGTAGTGTATTTTTTCATTTTGAATTAGGTGAAAACATAATTGAATATGTTAGGAAGTTTTTTTGAAAGGATAAGCATACAATGATAAACAGCAGCAAAATTAACAAAATAGTTTATGGTGGAGACTATAATCCTGAGCAGTGGGGAGAAGATATTTGGGAAGAAGATATGCGATTGTTCTCGTTGGCAGGAATTGATATTGTAACGCTCAATGTATTTAGCTGGGCATTACTACAGCCTAATGAGGATACTTATACTTTTGAAATCCTTGACAAAATTATGGAATTGGTAAAATTACATGGCTTAAAAGTGTGCTTGGCAACCTCTACAGCGGCACATCCTGCATGGATGGCTAAAAAATACCCAGATATTTTAAGAACTGAGTTTAATGGTATAAAGCGTAAATTCGGTGGGAGACATAATTCTTGTCCAAACAGTGCCACATATAAAAAATTTTCTGTGGCATTAGCAAAGGAATTGGCTTATCGTTATCAAAATTATGATAATATCGTGGCATGGCATATTTCCAATGAATACGGTGGGGAGTGCTATTGTGAAAATTGTGAAAAGGCATTCCAGTTATGGCTAGAAAACAAATATAAAACTCTGGCAGAATTAAATAGAGTGTGGAATACTTCATTTTGGGGGCATACATATTATGATTGGGATGAAATAGTGCTTCCCAATATGTTAAGTGAACATTTTGAATATGAAAGAACTATGTTTCAGGGTATTTCACTTGATTATAGAAGATTTAACTCCGACAGTATTTTAGAAGGTTACAAAGCTGAGTATAAGGTTATTAAGTCAATAACTCCTGATATTCCCATTACAACTAATTTGATGGGCTTTTATAAGCCCCTGGATTATCATAAATGGGCAAAACATATGGATTTTGTAGCTTGGGATAGCTATCCTGCAAATGACACTTCAATCGCTGATATGGCTCTAAATCACGATTTGATTCGTGGATTAAAGGGAGGGATGCCTTTTGCTCTTATGGAGCAGACCCCAAGTGTCACAAACTGGTTAGCATATAATGCACTGAAACGACCAAAGGTCATGCGGTTATGGAGCTATCAGGCAATTGCACATGGTTCTGATACTGTAATGTTTTTTCAAATGAGAAGAAGCATTGGAGCATGTGAAAAGCTTCACGGAGCGGTAATTGACCATGTGGGCAATGAAAACACAAGAGTTTTCAGAGAGGTTGCATCATTGGGAGAGGAATTGAAGCATTTAGGTAATAAAACATTGGGTTTACGTTCTGATTCAAAGGTTGCATTGGTTTTCGACTGGGATAACTGGTGGGCAATTGAATACTCTGCAGGACCAAGCTGTGAACTGAAATATCGAGATGAAGTTTTGAATTACTATACTGCACTTCATGAAAGAAATATATTAGTTGATATAATTGGTGTTGATGATGAGCTTGAAAAATATGAAATAGTTATAGCACCCATTCTTTATATGACAAAAGGTAATTATGATGAGAAAATAAGAGAGTATGTATATAAAGGCGGCACTTTTATTACCACCTTCTTCAGCGGAATTGTGAATGAAAATGATTTGGTTGTAACGGGAGGATATCCTGGGAAATTGAGAGATATCTTGGGCATTTGGGTTGAAGAGACAGATGCTCTTCCAAATGGAATAGAAAATTCATTTATATTCAATAATTTTAAGTATCCGGTAAGGCTACTCTGTGATATTATGCATTTAGAAGGTGCGGAGGCTTTGAGCTTTTATCAAGCTGATTTCTATCAAAACACTCCTTGCATTACAAAGAACTGCTTTGGAAAAGGAACTGCTTACTATGTTGGTACCCGTTCCGATAATAATTTCTACAGAGAATTTATGAAAGGGATTTGCAATGAAAAGAATGTTCTGCCTGTTTGGGATACACCTCAGGAG
>JAEWZA010000507.1 GCA_023395575.1 Bacillota bacterium | reverse complement strand
GCACAGGATGTAGAGGATTGGGCTATAATGATGGCAAGAAGCTTTGAAATTGCTGGAGTTACTCCTTTAGACAGAGTACAGATTACACCAGGATACGGCTTGTGGACAGCGGGAATTGGCTTCCAAGCTGGAGTTGAAAAGCTCGGTGCAATGGCTGTACCAATGGGACCCGGAAATACCGAAAAACAACTTCAGATGATGATGGATTTACAGTCAACAGTAATAATTGGAACCTCCTCATATGCATTAGTGCTTGCTGAAGAGGTTGAAAAAAGAGGAATCCGTTCTCAGATTAATTTGAGAAAAGGTGTTATTGGGTCTGAACGCTGGGGAGAAAAAATGAGACAGCGTATAAAGAATGAGCTTAATATTGAAATTTATGATATTTATGGACTTACAGAGATTTATGGACCTGGTATTGGTATTGACTGTGACTGCCATGAGGGAATGCATTACTATGATGATTACCTATACTTTGAGATTATTGATTCACAAACGGGAGAGGTTCTTCCAGAAGGTGAGACAGGAGAGCTTGTTATTACTACACTAAGAAAAGAAGGTGCACCACTTTTAAGATACAGAACCAGAGATTTAACAAGAATAATTCCTGGAACATGTAAGTGTGGTCGTACATATCCTCGTATAGACAGAATAATCGGCAGAACAGATGACATGGTAAAGGTTAAAGGTGTAAATATCTATCCTGGTCAAATAGATGAAGTTCTTCGAGAAGTTGATGGAGTTAGTAGTGAATATCAAATACTGATTGACCACATCAATGGCAAAGATGTTATGACTCTTAAGGTTGAGTATAATTCAGACGGTGATACTGACCGTTCAGACATAGAGGATAATATTGTAGACATATTCAAAAAGAAAATTGGGATACAAATTATTGCTGAGGTTAGTGGAATTGGAAGCCTTCCTAGAAGTGAAAAGAAGAGTAAAAGAATTATAGACTACCGTCATTGTTAGTGCAGGAGATTATCATTGGTCTCTTGCCGAAAATAATAGTGTAAAATTTAATTGTATATAAAAAACAAGGATGCAAATAGGTCTATACTAGGTGTATGCCTTGTTTTTTTAATTAAACAAGATTTTTCATGCACCTTGCAGGGTAAAACTTGCTTACAGAATACAATAATTTTGTTAATGAAACACAGGATGTCGAGTGTTATACGCTCGGCGGAAGTGCTTGTTCTTCACCTCAATTATTTCAGCGTCAATTTCGGGAGCGAGCTACAGATATATATTGCTCGGGAGTACTATTTAAGTAGTACAAATTAAAAAGTACTATTTAGTTTGCTTTCTTCACACTGAGTTCAGATAATAATCACTTAGTATTCACATTTTAATCATATTTTTTTAATAATTTTATAATAAAATTAATTCATATAGATTAGAAAAGCTACATAAAAACTAATTTAAGAGGTGAAATCATGCATAAGGGGATAAAGAAAAACAAATGGAGCCGTAAAAAAGTTATTATATGTTCCATAGTAGGTGCAATGATTATTGCAGTTGCTGCAGGTGGATTTATTTTAGCAAAAAACAATGCTTCAAAAAGTAGTTCAACTGCGGTTCAAAGAACTGTAAAGGTTACAAAAGGAAACATCGAGGTTAGTATAACAGGTTCTGGAACTATTACATCAGCAAACACAGCTGATTTAATGTCTAATGTTGGGGGCAAAATCGTTAAAGCCTATTTTAAAGAGGGGGATACAGTAAAAGCAGGTGATTTACTGTATGAAATAGATGATAATGATGCACAGCTAAACATTCAAAAAATAGAGAATTCCATCAGCCAGGCAAAGTTAAGTGCAAGCACTAGTAATAAAAATTACGACAATCTAGTGATTACGGCACCTTTTAGTGGAAAAGTTACGGGCGTTCAAGCAGAAAAAGGTGAAAGCGTTAATAATGGTAAGAGTCTATTTACAATAACTGATACTACAAATTTGATAATTTCAGTACCTTTCAGTACAACAGATATAAAAAATATAAAAGTTGGTCAAAAGGTTCAGGTTAATTTGCAAGAGCACTATGACACAATTGATGGGGTTGTTACTGAAATTGCTGATAATATATATACGGCTTCAAATGGTGGAATGGTTCAAAATGTAGAGGTTAGGGTAACTAATCCGGGTACAATAACTGATTCATCTACAGCAAGTGTAAGTTTGACTAATAGTACTGGGGCAGAAATAATAAGCCAGGATGTTGGAACCTTTGCTTATGAAAATAAGAAGACTGTTCAAGCTGGAATATCTGGAGAGTTTTCTGTTGTTAATATCAAAGAAAATCAATATGTTAACAAGGGAGATGTGCTAATTACAATTGATAACGATGATTTACAAGTTACTTCAAAAACAAATGAGTTAAAAATGCAGGATTTACAAAATCAATTGAATGCGGCTATGAAGAACTTAGAAGACTACAGAGTATATGCTCCATTTGATGGAACAATTTCTGCTGTTTCTGCCGAACAAGGAGATAGCTTAGAACGAGGTGGTGCTCTTCTGAGTATCAGAGATTTCAACCAAATGCAATTTACAATTTCAGTTGATGAGCTTGATATTTCAAGGGTAAAGGTTGGACAGGAAGTATCGGTAACTGTAGATGCATTGACTGAAACAACAACAAAGCCTCGCAGCGGAAAAGTTATATACAAGGCTATGGAAGGTACCTCTTCTAATGGTGTAGCTACATATAATGTTACAATTAAAATAAATGAGACGGAAAATCTGCTTGCTGGAATGAATGCGAATGCGAGAATTATTATAGATAAAGCAGAGAATGCGTTAGTGTTGCCTCTTGAAGCGGTTACAAAAATAGGAAATAGAGCTTTTGTCTGGGTAAAAGGTTCATCGGATGGAGACAATCAACAAGCTGAGACTGGAATAGAAGGAAGAACCCCTCCTGTAAATAGTGATGTTTCAGCTGGTACAACAGATGGAGACAATCAACAAGCCCAGCCTGAAAAAGAAGAAAGAATCCCTCCTGTAGATAGGGATGTTTCAGCTGGTACAACAGATGGAGACCATCAACAAGCCCAGCCTGAAAAAGAAGAAAGAATTCCTCCTGTAGATAGGGATGTTTCGGCTGGCACAACAGATGGAGACAATCAACAAGCTCAGCCCGAAAGAGAAGAAAGAACCCCTTCTGTAAGTAGTGATGTTTCAGGTGGTACATCAACTGGTGACAACCAACAAGCTCAGCCTGAAAGAGAAGGAAGAAACCCTTCTGTAAGTAGGGGTGTTTCAGCTAGTACATCAGCTGGTGACAATCAACAAGCTCAGCCCGAAAGAGAAGTAAGAACCCCTTCTACAAATAGTGATGTTTCAGCTGGTACATCAGCTGGTGACAATCAGCAAGCTCAGTTTGGAAGGGAAAGAAGAACCCCTCCTGCAAATAGTGATGTTTCAGCCGGTACATCAGCTGGTGACAATCAACAAGCTCAGTTTGGAAGAGAAGGAAGAACCCCTCCTGCAAATGGTGATGTTTCAGCTAGTACAACAGATAATGTTCAAAAATCTGATGACAGAACTCAGGAAAATGATGGAAATACACAAAGAGGATTTTCTTCTTCAAATAAAAATGAAAAAATGCCAACTGTGTTTACACAAAATAAAGAGTATTACGCGAATGCAACTATGGTATTTGTTGAGGTTGGCTTAACAAATGATACATATATCGAAATAAAGAGTGGATTATCGGAAGGTGATGAAGTTATACTTCCACCACTTGCTGAGGCAAGCAATGGGGAAGTACGAAATGAGAGGGCTTCTGGCGGCTTTAACATGGGAGGCATGGCTGGCGGTATGGGCGGTAGAATGCCTTCAGGTGGTATGAGCGGTGGAATGTCTGGTGGTATGGGTAGTAGGATGCCTAGTGGTGGTGGAATACCTTCAGGTGGCATGAGCGGTGGAATGCCAAGTGGTGGAGGTATGTCTTCCGGTGGCAATAGAAATAGATGATTTATCGCATTAACTTAACCTAAAGGAGGTGCCAGTCCATGCCATTTCTACGTTGTATGCCCGGATATGGGTGTGGATATGATTATGATAAGAATAGAGAATATGTGTAAGATTTATAATATGGGAGATAACTCTGTGTATGCATTAAATAATGTGTCATTGCATGTCAGAGAGCACGAATTTGTATCAATTATTGGTCCTTCTGGCTCTGGTAAATCTACATTGATGAATATGCTGGGTTGCTTGGATGTACCGACATCAGGAGAATATTATTTGGACGGAAAGGAAGTCAGCAAGCTGAGAGAAAACCAGCTTGCTGAAATTAGGAATTATAAAATTGGCTTTATTTTTCAAGGATTTAATCTTTTAAAAAAGCTGACAGCGGTTGAAAATGTTGAATTACCGCTTATTTATCAAGGCGTAGGACATAAAGAAAGAATCAGAAGGAGTATTGAAGCACTTGAAATGGTTGGCCTTGGAGAAAGAGTTCACCATACTCCGAATGAATTATCAGGTGGTCAGCAGCAGAGAGTAGCGATAGCACGTGCGCTTGTAAGCAATCCTCCGTTAATACTGGCAGATGAGCCGACGGGGAATCTTGACACAAAGTCAGGAGCAGATGTTATAAAAACGTTACATTATTTACATAAAAAAGGAAACACAATTGTGCTGATAACACACGATAATAGTGTAGCCGCCCAAGCTCAACGGATTATCAAAATTCAGGATGGCCAGATCATTGAGGACAAGGAGGCGGTATAGATGGGCTTTGTTCAAGCCTTCAAAATGGCAATGAAAAGTATAAAGAGTAACAAAGGGCGCTCCTTTCTTACAATGCTTGGTGTAATTATAGGTGTTGGAGCTGTTATTACAGCAGTAGCCTTTGCACAAGGTAGTACAGCTAGCATAACCGACTCAATTAAAGGTCTGGGTAGTAATCTGATTAATATAAGCATAACTGGGAGAGGCAGTAATAGGCAAATTACATATGAACAGTTGCAGGAGTATGCAGACCAGCACAGAGATACCATTAGCTTGCTTGCGCCTACTGTAACTAATAGTATGACTTTAAAAGCAGGAACTCAAAGTGTAACTACAACAGTT
>JAEWZA010000486.1 GCA_023395575.1 Bacillota bacterium | reverse complement strand
TAGATTCACTAGACTTAATGTTGATAAAGAAGCATCTGCTTGGTGAAGCAATTGAAAATACTGCATTGGCTGATTTAGATGGCAGCGGTGCTGTAGATGCAATTGATTTTGCACTGATGAAACAGTACTTATTAGGTATAATAACTACTTTCCCAGGGAAAGCATAAAAAACTCAAACTCTGCACATAAAAATATGTTTTCTAGTAATAAAGATAAATTAAAAAAATATTAAGGAGGAAAGAAAATGAAAAGATTACTTAAAAAAAGTTGTTCGATTATTTTAGGATTGGCTTTAATGGCTTCGACTTTTGGTTCTGTAGTTTCTGCGGCAGCGAACCCAAATCCTTCCTGGAGCGTTGATGAAAGAGTTATTTTCCACGGGGAGTGCAAACCATATGATTATTATGCAGCTAAAGACCCTACCATAGTGAGATATGATGGTCAGTGGCTTGTGTATTACACTGGTGCAAATCAAAGTGGCGGATGGCAGATGTGTTTTACATCTGCAAGCACAATTGAAGGACTGAAAACTGCAAAGCGTACATATATGAGTAAAATTGGTGAAGCATATTTCTGTGCACCAGAATTATTTTATTACGAGCCGCAGAAATTATGGTATCTTGTTTACCAGGATGGAACTCATGGAGCAGCATATTCAACATCCACAAATCCAGCTGACCCTAATTCATGGCAAGGGCCAAAATCTTTCGGAATATCAGGTAACATGGGATGGGATTATTATATAATTTGTGATGATCAATATGCTTATATGTATAACACACCAAGTGATGGTTCAGGAAATCTTTATATAAGAAAAACAACTCTTGCAAATTTCCCAAAGGGTTGGAGTGCTCCAACTGTATCAATTAAAAATACTTTTGAAGGTGCAGAAGTATATAAATCTCTTGCTGATGGACAATACTATTTGCTAATTGAGGATATGAAAGATGGCAGATATTATGAACTTTGGACATCAACAAGTGCAGGTGGTCCTTGGACACAGGTTGCTGAAAAATGGGCTTGGAGAGGTAATCTCACAAAGTACAATGCAGACAAGTGGACTACTAATGTATCCCACGGTGAACTTATTCGTGCTGGATACGATCAAAAACTAGAAATAAAAGATATTAATAAGGTAGATTTCCTTATTCAAGGTACAACAAATATGAATGCTGAATACCAGAAAATTATCTGGGATTTAGGTCTTATCAGAAATTATAATGGTACTGGTCCGGATTCAACTGTTATTGATGAACCTGTTGTTATTACTCCAAAATCAGCATTTGATAAATTAGAGGCAGAAAATTATGACGACCAATCAGGAGTTGAGATTGAGGACAATCCTGATGGAACTGGTAAGAATATCGGGTATATCCAAAACGGAGATTACACAGTTTACAAAAAAGTTGTTTTTGGTACTGGTATTACCAATTTCCTAGCAAGTGCAGGTAGTGGCTCAACTGGTGGAAATATAGAAATTCGTTTGGATAGTCCGACAGGAACATTAATTGGAACTTGTGCTGTTCCAGGTACTGGCGGATGGAAAACTTGGGATTATGCAACATGCAGTGTCAGCGGAGTTACTGGAGAACATGACTTGTATTTGAAATTTACTGGAGATAGCGATTATTTAATGAATTTGGACTGGTTTACATTTATTTCAGTACCTATTCCAGTAGGTAGACTGGGTGATGTAAATGAGGATTCATCAATAGATGCATTAGATTTGATGGAGATAAAGAAGCACCTGCTGGGTGAAGCAATTGAAAATACTGCATTGGCTGATTTAGATGGCAGTGGTGCTGTAGATGCAATTGATTTTGCACTAATGAAGCAGTATTTACTAGGTATAATATCTGCTTTCCCCGGAAAAGCATAAATAACTTAAACTTCGTACATAAAAATCTATTGGTGCGGTAGAATTATTAATGGTTTTTTGCCAAAATAATTGCATGAATCAGTAATGATTCATGCAATTATTTTATACCCAACCTTTGAATGAAAAGTAGAGCAATGCTCATGATTACCAATGGTTTGTTGTATAGTATACAAACTTGGTCTTATAAAATTATTTTACTTTTCATTTGATATTGCTACCACACCTGATGTTACTAGGCTTTAAGCGGTGTATTTAATTACAAAGTTTGAGTAAGTAAAATCTGAAGTATAGGAAGTAAGAATAAGGTTTCAGAGTCGGGAAAGCTGTTAAAAAAAATCAATACCAGCATATGTAGATAAAAACGTATTAGGTGCTATGAAGTCCCGCTTTATTGCTGAATAACATATACTCAATATTTGAATTGGAATATTGATTGAGATGTTTTTATGTTAGCAGTTTAAATATTATCTGGATGGTTTATAATCTAGAGAGGATGGGTTACATATGAAAATTGGTAAAAGAGTATTTAAAAAAATTGGTGTGTTAGCCTTAGTAGGAGCGATGATGTTAAACAGTAATTTTTATCTAAACGATGCTAAGACAGTTTTAGCTGCTGACCAGACAGCAGTAGCTGGAGATACAGACAAGGACCTGATACTATGGTACAACAGTATGTCTGGTACGAATTTCTCAGGTAATGCCTATGATAACAACGAAGCCTTTTATAAGGCATTGCCGTTAGGAAATGGTCGTATAGGGGCAATGGTTTACGGAAATTATCCTGATGAGAGGATTGATTTAAACGAGGCCACTTTCTGGAGCAGCGGACCAAGCAACAATAATAAGGCAGGAGCTGCAAATTCTTTGAAAACAGCTCAGGATCAATTGTTTGCGGGAGACTATAAGGCAGGAAGCGCAACCGTTTTGAATATGATAGGCGGTGGTCAGGCAAGGTACCAATCAGTAGGTAATTTAAAGCTGGCTTTTGGACACAGCTCTGTATCAAATTATTCAAGGCAGCTGGACATGAATACAGGAGTTGTTTCAAGTGATTATACATATAATGGCAAGAGATATCACCGTGAATCTTTTGTCAGCTATCCAGACCAGGTAATGGTAACAAGAATCACTAGTAATTCAGCTGGTTCAGTATCCTTTACTGCCGGATATGAATGTTCGCTTACTGGTCAATATACATTATCAACTTCTGGCTCGGATACCTTGGTAATGAATGGACATGCTGACTCAGACAATGGTGTTGGATATGCAGTATGGTTTTCAACCCGCTCAAAGATAATAAATACTAACGGTTCTGTTTCGGCTAACAACAATCAAATAACCGTAACAAATGCTGATTCAGTAGTAATTTTAACTTCTGTACGTACAAATTTTGTAGATTACAAAACATGTAACGGAGATGAAAAGGGTAAAGCAACTGCAGATATAACAAAAGCTTCTTCTAAAGATTATACTACGCTGTATAATAATCATGTTGCTGACTATCAGAATTTATTCCAGAGGGTAGATGTAGACCTAGGCGGTAGCGGTAGTGAGAACAGCAAACCTATGCCTCAGCGTATATCTGAATTTGGCAGCAATAATGACCCCAAATTGGCCAAAGTTCTTTTTCAATACGGACGATACTTAATGATTAGTGCTTCCCGTGATTCTCAGCCGATGAATTTGCAGGGTATCTGGAACAAATTCCGTAACCCAGCATGGGGATGTAAGATGACTACCAATATCAACTACCAGATGAACTATTGGCCAGCTCTAACCACCAATCTGGCTGAATGCTTTGAGCCGTTTGTAGAGAAGGCAAAGGCACTCCAGGCTCCTGGTAACGAAACTGCACGTGTTCATTATAATATATCAAACGGATGGGTATTACATCATAATACCGATTTATGGAACAGAACAGCTCCTATTGACGGTGAATGGGGATTCTGGCCTACTGGTGGCGCATGGATTTCCAATATGCTTTATGATGCATATAACTTTAATCAGGATACGGAGTATCTAAAGGAAGTTTATCCAGTAATCAAGGGTTCAGCAGACTTCCTCCAGACACTGATGAAAGCAAAGACTATTAACGGACAGGAATATCAGGTGATTTGTCCTAGCACATCTCCTGAACTTACACCGCCTGGTACAAGTGGTGGACAAGGTGCGTGGAACAGTTATGGCGTAACTATGGACAATGGGATAAGCCGTGAGCTTTTCAAGGATGTAATAGAGGCCTCCGAGAAATTGAATGTTGATGACAGCTTCAGGGCTACGCTTAAAGCAAAGGTTTCTCAAATCAAGCCAGATACAATCGGAAGCTGGGGACAGCTTCAGGAATGGGCTTATGACTGGGATAGTTCGAATGAGAAAAACAGGCATATATCTCATATATACAATCTGTTTCCAGGATTTGAAATAAGTAAACGGAACACACCTACCGTTGCCAATGCAGCTATAAAATCCCTTAATTCACGAGGAGATGACGGAACTGGTTGGTCTGAAGCATGGAAACTGAATTGCTGGGCAAGACTGGAAGATGGAGCACATGCTTATAATCTGGTAAAGCTACTGGTTACACCTGTAAGCAAGAATGGACGTCTATATGATAATTTATGGGATGCTCATCCTCCCTTCCAGATAGATGGAAACTTTGGATTTACTTCAGGAGTAGCAGAAATGCTGCTGCAGAGTCATAATAACGAGATTCAGCTTTTACCAGCCTTACCAAGTCAATGGTCTACTGGTCATGCAAACGGACTTTGTGCTCGCGGCAATTTCACTGTTACAGAAATGAGCTGGAGTAACGGTACTCTCAAAAATGTAATTATAAAGTCAAACTCTGGGAATGTATGTAATGTGCGTTATGGAAATAAAACCATAAGCTTCCCGACTGAGGCAGGAGAGAGCTATCAGCTAAACGGAGCTTTACAGCTGATGGATACTAATCCTATCATGGTGAATGTGGCTTTAAATAAGGATGTTACCGCTTCGGGTAGTGAAACTGGTGAAGATGCAGCATATGCTGTTGACGGTTCCACTAACACAAAATGGTGCCATGTAAACGGTATGAGCGGTGAGTGGCTTAAGGTTGACCTTGGTGACACATATGATATCAGCCGTTGGGTTGTAAAGCATGCTGGTGTAGCCGAGGAAATTAAATACAATACCAGAGACTTTACACTACAAAAAAGTATGGATGGAAGTGTATGGTCTGACGTTGATGCCGTCTATGGCAATGTTGAAAACATAACAGATAGAAATGTTCCTACATTCAATGCGCGATATGTACGTCTATATGTAAATACCGCTACTCAGGATAAGTCTGGTGGTGCCAGAATTTATGAGTTTGAGCTCTGGAGCAATGTAGGGGAATCTACGCCTCCTGGGCCAATATCAGCTTTCTCAAAAATTGAAGCTGAAAATTATTACGATCAATCAGGAACTCAGACTGAAGCGAACAGTGTCGGTAATGGGCAAAATGTGGGCTATATAGAAAACGGAGATTATCTGGTTTTCAATGATATTGATTTTGGCAGTGGGGCTGCAAGTTTTGAGGCCAGTGCAGGCAGTGCTACCAATGGTGGAAATATAGAACTTCATTTGGACAGCCTGACAGGAACATTAATAGGAACCTGCGCTGTTCCGGGTACTGAGGGATGGCAGAATTGGACTACTGTGACCTGCGATGTCAGCGAGGTGACAGGAAAACATGACTTATACCTAAAATTTACCGGAGAAAGCGGATTCCTAATGAATTTGGACTGGTTTAAATTTGAAGCTAAAACAAACCCTGTAGATAAATTGGGAGACATTAATGCTGATGAATCAATAGATGCTATAGATTTAATGTTGATAAAGAAACATCTGCTTGGTGAAGCAATAGAAAATACAGCATTGGCTGATCTAGATGGCAGTGGTTCTGTAGATGCTATTGATTTTGCACTGATGAAACAGTATTTACTTGGCATTATAACAACGTTTCCTGGTGAGAGTGTAAAATAAGCACTGATGGTAGTGAAAAACATTAGAATTAATTTAGGTAGGGGAAAGGTTACTAATCACATACTCTGTCGATTATAACGCCTAAATTCAAAATTAAATTTTCGGTTTTAGAAAAATTAAATTTCATTTAAATAAACACAGGGAGGTTTTAAAATGTTGGGGAGTAGAAATTCAAAAAGAAAATTTACATTTAAAAAAGCTGTATCTATGGTGTTGACAACGTGTATGCTGGCGACAGCAACATTAATACCGTCAACCACTTACGCTGCAGCAAATCCGATTGTTAAGGTTCCAGGGAATTCAAATCCTTTGATGGATTATAAACTTGGTGCAGACCCATATGCTTTGGTTTATAATGGAAGAGTATATATTTATTTGTCAAGTGATGAGTATGAATACAATAGTGACGGAAGTATTAAAGATAACTCATTTGCTAAGCTTAACAGAGTAGTTGTTATGTCTTCAGCCGATATGGTGAACTGGACAGACCACGGAGCAGTTCCAGTAGCAGGATATAATGGTGCTAATAATGGCAAAGGGATTGCAAAATGGGCATCAAATTCATGGGCACCAGCAGCTGCACACAAGGTTATTAATGGTAAAGATAAATTCTTCCTTTATTTTGCCAATGGTGCAGCAGGTATTGGAGTACTTACTGCAGATAGCCCGATAGGACCATGGACAGATCCTCTGGGAAAGGCACTTATCACTGGCAGTACACCAGGAATTGCGGGAGTTACTTGGCTTTTTGACCCAGCAGTATTAGTAGATGATGATGGCACAGGATACCTTTATTGTGGTGGAGGTATACCAAATGATAAAGACCAGGCATCATGCGCAAATCCAAAAACAGCAAGAGTAATAAAATTAGGTGCAGATATGATTAGCACAGTTGGAAGTGCATCAATGATTGATGCTCCATTTATGTTCGAGGACTCAGGAATTCATAAGTATAACGGAAAGTATTACTATTCATATTGTTTTAATTTTTCAGGTACACATCCTGCAAGCATGCCTGCAGGTGAAATTGCTTATATGGTGAGCAACAGCCCTATGGGACCATTTACGTATACTGGACATTTCCTTAAAAATCCAGGTTATTTCTTTGGTGGTGGTGGAAATAATCATCACACTGTTTTTCAATTTAATAACCAATGGTATGTAATATACCATGCGCAAACTGTAAGTGCAAAACAGTTAGGAAGCGGAAAAGGTTATCGTTCTCCGCACATCAACAAGCTTGAGTATGACAGCAGTGGATTGATTAAAGAGGTTCAGGCAGATATGAAGGGTATAGCACAACTTTCAAGTATTGATCCATACCAGAGAACAGAGGCTGAAACAATTGCTTGGTGTGCTGGTATTTCAACTGAGCAATGTTCTGCAGCAGGAGGACCTGTAAGTAATATGAATGTAACAGGCATAAATAACGGAGATTGGATTTCAGTAGGAAGTGCCGACTTTGGTACAGAAGGAGCAGAAACCTTTAAAGCAAATGTAGCATCAACTGTAGGTGGGAAAATTGAGATACGCCTAGACAGTGTAACCGGTACTCTTGTTGGAACACTTAATGTAGGTGCAACAGGAGGAGCTCAAACATGGAAGGAAGTAGAGACAACAATAAGCAAGGTAACTGGTAAACACAATGTTTACCTTGTGTTTACTGGATCAGGCAGTAGCAACTTATTTAATGTTGATTACTGGCAGTTCACAGCTCCTGCTAAGCAACGCTCAGCTTTTTCACAGATTGAAGCAGAAAGTTATAATAATCAATCAGGCATCCAAACTGAAACTTGTACTGATACTGGTGAAGGACAGGATGTTGGATACATAGAAAATGGGGATTATGTTGCATACAAGAAAATTGATTTCGGAAATGGTGCGGCATCTTTCGAAGCAAGAGTAGCTTCAGCAACTGACGGTGGAAATATAGAACTTCGTCTTGATAGTCCCACAGGTACACTTATTGGAACTTGTGCTGTTCCTGGTACAGGTGATTGGCAGACTTGGACTACAGAATCCTGTAAGGTCAGTAACGTAACAGGTGAACATGATTTATATTTGGTGTTTACTGGTGGAAGTGATTACTTACTTAACTTAAACTGGTGGAAGTTTAATCCTACTACAAATACAAATGAAATAGCGTATGGTGATCTTGATGGTAGTGGGGATATAAATGCAATTGATTTCTCACTTATGAAACAATATTTACTTGGAGCAATAACTGAATTCCCATCTGCTGATGGTTTGAAAGCAGCAGATGTAGACGCAAGCGGAACGATAGATGCTCTTGACTTTGTAACTATGAAGCAGTATCTTCTCGGAATAATAACAAAATTTCCTGCTGATATTGAATAGTAGGAAGAATGACAAATAGCTTTTAAGTAATTGGTAACTCGGTAATCCAAAATGTGACATATGACAAAGTAACAGAGACCGTCGGCTATACCGAGAACGGAGACTATTGATGTGATTGATTTTGCAGATAAAAAATTACTTGCTAGGTGATGTTTTGGAATTACCGTATAACCTGTATGCTAATGATTTAAGTTTAGAAAGGTTTGTCAATGTAAATTGACAGGTAAAAAATAAAAATAAAAAGAAAGAGGGGAAAAAGCAATGAAACTAAGAACTTTAGTAAAAGAAACATTTAAGAAAGTGATTCCCGCATTATTGGGTCTCGCGTTACTGGCAACAGTAACACCTGTAAGTCAGGTTGAGGCAGCAGCACTTCCAGCTACACCGCCGTCAGGATATGACCAAGTTAAGAATGTTCCACATGGTCAAGTTAGCTATATTAGCTATCAATCCAAGGCAACAAACAGCACAAGGAGGGCTAGAATCTACTTGCCGCCAGGATATTCAACAAGCAATAAATACAGCGTAATGTATCTATTGCACGGTATCGGTGGTAATGAAGATGAGTGGTACCAAAACGGAGCACCTCATGTAATCCTTGATAATTTAATTGCTGAGGGTAAAATTCAACCATTTATATGTGTATTGCCAAATGGTAATGCAACAGGAAATGGTGTATCTGATGGTTGGACAAATTTCACAAGAGATTTGATTGATTCTCTTGTTCCATATGTTGAAGCAAACTATTCAGTATATACTGATGCTCAACATAGGACAGTGTGTGGTCTCTCAATGGGTGGCGGACAATCCTTCAACATTGGACTGACAAATTTGGACACTTTCCCATATGTTGGAGCATTTTCAGCTGCACCTAATACTATGCAAACTAACCAGTTATTCCCTAATAATGGGGCAGCAGCTAAGCAGAAGTTGAAATTCTTGTTCATTTCATGTGGTACAAATGATAACCTTATAGGTAATGGTGATAGAGTATCCAGTTTCTGTACTTCTCAAAGTATTCCTCATACATATTTCCGTATTCAGGGTGGGGGACATGATTGGAATGTATGGAAGCAGAGTCTATGGAATTATTCACAGATGGTATGTGAAAAAGGATTTACTGAGTATGGTCCAGTTACACCTCCTGATCCTATATCAGCATTTACAAAAATAGAAGCAGAGAAGTATACTAGTCAATCAGGAGTTGAGATTGAAGACAATACTAATGATAACGGTAAGAATATAGGTTATATCCAAAACGGAGACTATACAGTTTACCAAAGAGTTGATTTCGGCAGTGGAGCTACAAAATTCCTAGCAAGTGCAGGAAGTGATTCAACTGGCGGAAATATAGAAATACGTTTGGATAGTCTGACAGGAAAATTAATAGGAACTTGTGTCGTTCCTAATACTGGCGGATGGAAAACATGGACTGATGTATCCTGTGATGTTAGTGGAGTTACTGGAGAGCATGACTTATACCTGAAATTTACAGGAACAAGCGATTATTTACTTAATTTGGATTGGTTTAAATTTAGTAATGAAGTCATAACAGTAGGTAAATTAGGGGATATAAATGCTGATAATTCAATAGATTCATTAGATTTAATGTTAATTAAAAAGCAACTTTTAGGAATAGAAGATATTCAAGACAAGAAATTGGCTGATTTAGATGCTAGTGGAGAAATAGATGCAATTGATTTTGCACTTATGAAACAATATCTGCTTGGCATGATAAGTGTTTTCCCTGGAGAAAAATAAGTAAATGGATTGACTAGTATTATGTAAAAAGAGAGGGGAAATAGAAAATGAAACTAAGAACTTTAGTGAAAGAAACAGTTAAGAAAGTGATGCCAGTATTATTGGGTCTCGCGTTACTGGCAACAGCAACACCTGTAAGTCAGGTTGAGGCAGCAGCACTTCCAGCTACACCGCCGTCAGGATATGACCAAGTTAAGAATGTTCCACATGGTCAAGTTAGCTATATTAGCTATCAATCCAAGGCAACAAACAGTACAAGGAGGGCTAGAATCTACTTGCCACCAGGATATTCAACAAGCAATAAATATAGCGTAATGTATCTATTGCACGGTATCGGTGGTAATGAAGATGAGTGGTACCAGAACGGAGCACCTCATGTAATCCTTGATAATTTAATTGCTGAGGGTAAAATTCAACCATTTATATGTGTATTGCCAAATGGTAATGCAACAGGAAATGGTGTATCTGATGGTTGGACGAATTTCACAAAAGATTTGATTGAATCTCTTGTACCATACGTTGAAGCAAACTATTCAGTATATACTGATGCTCAACACAGGACAGTATGTGGGCTTTCAATGGGTGGCGGACAATCCTTCAACATTGGATTGACAAATTTGGACACGTTCCCATATGTTGGAGCATTTTCAGCTGCACCTAATACTATGCAAACTAACCAGTTGTTCCCTAATAATGGAGCAGCAGCTAAGCAGAAGCTGAAATTTTTGTTCATTTCATGTGGTACAAATGATAACCTTATAGGTAATGGTGATAGAGTATCTGATTTCTGCAATTCTCAAGGTATTCCTAATACATATTTCCGTATTCAGGGTGGAGGACATGATTGGAATGTATGGAAGCAGAGTCTCTGGAATTATTCACAGATGGTATGTGAAAAAGGATTTACTAATAATGGTCCAGTTACACAACCTGATCCTATATCAGCATTTACAAAAATAGAAGCAGAGAATTATACTAGTCAATCAGGAGTTGAGATTGAGGATAATACTAATGATAACGGTAAGAATATAGGTTATATCCAAAACGGAGACTATACAGTTTACCAAAAAGTTGATTTCGGCAGTGGGGCTACAAAGTTCCAAGCAAGTGCAGGAAGTAATTCAACTGGCGGAAATATAGAAATTCGTTTGGATAGTCTTACAGGAACATTAATAGGAACTTGTGCTGTTCCTAATACTGGCGGATGGAAAACATGGTCTGATGTATCCTGTGATGTCAGTGGAGTTACTGGAGAGCATGACGTATATCTGAAATTTACAGGGGGAAGCGATTATTTGCTTAATTTAGATTGGTTTAAATTTAGTAAAGGAGCCACAACAGTAGGTAAATTAGGGGATATAAATGCTGATAATTCAATAGATTCATTAGATTTAATGCTAATTAAAAAGCAACTTTTAGGAATAGAAGATATTCAAGACAAGACATTGGCTGATTTAGACGCCAGTGGAGCAATAGATGCAATTGATTTTGCACTTATGAAACAATATCTACTTGGAATGATAACTGTATTCCCTGGAGCAAGTGTACAACCTCAAGATCCTAAAGATCCTGAGGAACCACGAGAAAAGGAATTTCATTGCTTCTTATTATTAGGACAATCTAATATGGCAGGATACGCTAAGACTGAAGCAGCTGATAAAGTGGAAGACCCTAGAGTGCTTGTATTAGGCTATGATAATAATGCTGCGCTAGGTAGAGTAACAGATCAATGGGATATTGCATGTCCTCCTCTCCATCCAGCTTGGCTTGATGCTGTAGGTCCTGGAGACTGGTTTGGTAAGACTATGATACAAAAAGTGCCAGAAGGAGACACTATAGGATTAATACCATGTGCCATCAGTGGTGAAAAAATCGAGACATTCATGAAATCTGGAGGAACTAAATACAATTGGATAGTTAACCGTGCTAAGCTTGCACAGCAAAAAGGCGGAATTATTGATGGAATAATATTCCACCAGGGTGAATCAAACAGTGGTGATTCTAGTTGGCCTGGTAAGGTTAAAACATTGGTTGAAGATCTTAGAAAAGATCTAAACTTGGGAGATGTTCCTTTTATCGCTGGAGAACTTCTTTATAGCGGTCCATGTGCAGGTCACAATACATTAGTTAATAAATTGCCTTCAATGATTACTAATTGTTCAGTAGTTTCAGCAGATGGTTTGGTTGTTGATCCTTCTGATACACAATACCGTCTCCACTTTAGTCATGATTCATCAGTTACATTAGGAAAGAGATATGCTGAAAAAATGACTCAGATGCTTGGATGGTAAGTTGTAGATAAACCTTATTAACTCAACTTTCCCACAGTGTATATAACCCAGTTAAATATCATAATATTTAGCTGGGTTATATAAAAAGCTTATACTGTTTAGCATATGAGTAGCTAGCACCTGATAATGCAATATGTGGGAAGGTTGAGTAATTAGTATAAGTGGATTGAGATGAAAAAGGTATAATCATTTCTTACTAGTCACTATGACTTCAATTCTGTTTTCAAATACACCTCTAAATACAGTTAAAGCTGCAGCTGCCAGCATTGTTCTGGATGGGAACAATATAAATGCTAACTCTTTTGATAATTCATGAAAGTAAATAACTGAAAGGGAGAAGAGCAAATGGGAATAAAGATTTTAATAAATAAAATGGATAAAAAAATAATACCTGCCTTTTTAAGCTTGGCATTATTATGTGCAATGCCAGTGAGTCAAGTTAAAGCAGAGACACTTCCAGTTCTGCCACCAACAGGATTTGACCAAGTCCAGAGCAATATTCAACGTGGTCAGGTCAGCACTTTTACATATTTCTCAAAAGCAACAAACAGCAATAGAAATGCAAGAATATACCTTCCACCAGGATATTCAGCAAATAATAAATACAGTGTTTTGTATTTGTTACATGGTTATGGAGGAAACGAAAATGACTGGTATAGCGGTGGAGGCTCTGCTAATGTCATTTTAGATAATCTTCTTGCACAAGATAAAATCAAGCCATTTATTGTTGTAATACCTAATGCAAATGCAACAGGAGCAGGAATATCGGATGGATATTTAAATTTCAAAGCTGATTTGCTTAACAGCTTAATACCGTATGTTGAATCAAAATATTCTGTTTTCACAGACAGAGAACACAGAGCTATCGCAGGATTATCTTTGGGTGGTGCACAGTCAATAAATTTTGGACTAACTAATTTGAATGTATTTGGATATGTAGGAGGATTTTCACCAGGAGGACCTGCTTCAATAACTAATACTAATTTTTTCCCAGATCCTGCAGCAACTAAGCAGTTGAATAAGCTTTTATTTGTTTGTATTGGAACAAATGATAGTATGGGATTCAGTGATAGTGTAGTTAATTCTTGTAAACAATATGGTATTCCACACACATATTTCCTTATCCCTGGAAGAGGTCACGACTGGACAGTATGGAAACCTAGTTTATGGAATTTTTCACAAATGGCGTGTGCTAGTGGATTCACAGATTATGGTCCAGTTACACCTCCAGAACCTATATCAGCATTTGAAAAAATAGAAGCAGAGAATTATACTAGTCAATCAGGTGTTGAGATTGAGGATAACACTAATGATAGCGGTAAGAATATAGGCTATATTCAAAACGGAGATTATACTGTTTACCAAAAAGTTGATTTCGGCAGTGGTGCTACAAAATTCCTTGCAAGTGCAGGAAGTGATTCTAATGGCGGAAATATAGAAATTCGTTTGGATAGTCTGACAGGAACACTAATAGGAACTTGTGCCGTACCTAATACAGGCGGATGGAAAACATGGACTGATATATCCTGTGATGTCAGTAAAGTTACTGGAGAGCATGATTTATATCTGAAATTTACAGGAGACGACAGCTACTTATTTAACTTAAACTGGTTCCAATTTGCAAAACAAGCTGATGTTTCAACTATTGTCGGTGATTTAAATGGCGATAAGAGTATTGATGCAACAGACTACGCTCTATTGAAAATGTATCTTTTGGGCTCAATTGAAAAATTCCCAGTAGAAGATGGTGTTAAAGCTGCAGATTTAAATGCTGACGGTACTATTGATGCGCTGGATTTTGCAACATTTAAACAGTATCTATTAGGAAGTATTACAGAGTTGCCTTATTCTAAATAAAATAGTGAACGCAGTATAAAACAACAAAGTAATTAATTTTAGATTGAAGTTTTCATCCAGTATACAGAA
The DNA here is from genome assembly GCA_023395575.1 of Bacillota bacterium. Taxonomy (GTDB): domain Bacteria; phylum Bacillota; class Clostridia; order Acetivibrionales; family DSM-1351; genus Ruminiclostridium. The sequence goes on along the minus strand of JAEWZA010000486.1, from coordinate 1,824 downwards.
TATTGAGAATATAAATTATAAAAATGTTGGTCTCAATATTCTGCACAATATAGGAACCTGACGTAAAGCCATGCCAATATTCCATATTTTCAATATATAAAACTTGGATATTGACCTGGCTTGAACTTTCTAACGAGAGATATAAGACTAATATGATTTATGAATTATGATTTGTGGTTTTAGAGAGGAAGGAGATACATGAAGATGTTCAAAAAAATAGTTGTCTTGACATTGATAATTTCTTTATTAACTATGTCATTTGGAAGTGCTACTGTAGTTGTAGCAGATTCCTTTGATGTACAGCTTGTGCAAAGCGGGAAAGCTGCTGATATATATATAGATTCCAAAGGAACGGATTATGATGGTTTGAGTCTTGTTGCAAAATCCTTTGCCAGTGATGTGAAGCTGGTTACCGGAACCACACCGTCAATTATTACAGATAAAACACAGCTGAAAGGCACAGTAGTGGTTGCTGGATCCATAGGAAACAATGACATTATTGATTTTCTCGTTGACGCGGGGAAACTTGATATATCCTCAATCAAAGGAAAGTGGGAGACATACAAAATACAGGTAGTTGATAATCCAATTGCAGGAGTTAATAAGGCTATTGTAGTAGCAGGAAGTGATAAGAGAGGCACGATTTATGGTGTATATCATATCTCGGAGTTAATAGGTGTGAGTCCATGGGTTTACTGGGGGGATGTTATTCCGGCCAAAAAGACTGATTTGATTTTTTCATCAAGTCAGTTGAACACCACTTCCAAGGAGCCGTCTGTTAAGTACAGAGGGATATTCTTGAATGATGAGGCTCCTTCTCTGACATCCTGGTGTGCGAACAGTTTTAACGGTCTTAACGAAGATTTCTATGATAAAGTATTTGAAGTCATCCTAAGACTGAAAGGAAACTATTTGTGGCCAGCAATGTGGGGAAATTGCTTTAGTATGGAAGGAAAAAGCGACAAGCTGGCAAATGCAAAACATGCAGATGCATATGGTATCGTAATGGGAACTTCACACCATGAGCCTATGTGCCGTGCGGGAGCGGAGTGGCAGAAAGTGTATTCCCAGTATGGTTCAAGCAATAAGTGGGATTGGACTGCAAACAAAGCTGCAATTACAAAATTCTGGACAGATGGTATCAAACGCAATGGAGCCTTTGAAAATGTTATTACAATTGGTATGCGTGGAGAAAACGACTCACTTCTGATTCCGAACGGAACCATGCAGCAAAATGTTAATACCTTAAAGGATGTTATTACAGTACAAAAACAAATATTAAAAGATAATGGTCTTGAAAATGTCCCCAAAATGCTCGTAGTGTATAAAGAAGTATTGGACTATTGGTATGGAAATAGTACAGTTCCCGGGCTTAAGGACTGGAGCGGCTTAAGTGATGTAACAGTTATGCTTGCCGAAGACAATCACGGAAACGTACGTACGCTTCCAGAGACAAACGAACGGAATCGTGCGGCAGGATGGGGAATGTACTACCACTTTGATTATCACGGTGGTCCAAAATCCTATGAGTGGGTAAATACTACTCCTCTTGAAAAGGCATGGGAACAGATGTCAATGGCTTATGATTACGGATGCCGGAATATATGGATTGTTAACGTGGGTGACTTAAAACCGATGGAACTTCCAATATCATATTTCTTGGACTTGGCATATGACTTTGACACATATGGAACAAATGTCAATGACGTTTTGATTTTGTAGTTTTATAGCGTTTAAATTTTGCATATTTATGGCAAAAAAATTATTCCTTAGTTTTAAATAATGTATTTACTATTGTGGTACTTCCTGTCATCATCTCCTTTC
>JAEWZA010000322.1 GCA_023395575.1 Bacillota bacterium | reverse complement strand
ATACCTACATTAACAATATCAGACATGTAGTCTGGCAAAGAAAGCTCGCATAAAGCCTGAATTAACAAAAATCCAATTATACATATAATAGAAATAACATGTGGTTTTAAGTGCTTTAATAGTTTAAACATCTGGTACTCCTTCCTATCTTGCATGCTTATATTTCTTACAATTAGTCTGAGTCGTAAACTAAATATATTTCTTAATAGATTAAATATAAATTATTCAACTTTCACACCCCAAAATCTATCGGTATTCAAATTTATTAATATCTATAATAGCTTTAACTTTTTTAATACATGTAAACCACTTAATTATAATCAAATAAACTCTATATGTCTTATATATATTTCACCAAATCAAATCATTAAATAATAAATTTTTTTGTGCAAATTTACCAAAATTTTGCTGAGCTAATAAGAAATTCAACTCGTTGTGCTAATTTATTTAAACTGAGTTTGCAGGCAAACTACTTATAGCTTATTAATTACACTCGAGTAAATGAGATACTTGGTTAAAGATTCAACAAATATTTTGGGAGTAACCAATTTAGGCAAGTTTATACGGGAGTACCAATAAACCAGTACTATAATTTTACCCTTTACTTATACTTGTATGCGAGAACAACTTAGATAAACGATTACTTGGTTAATGATATTAGCAAAATGTGTTAATTTAAGATTATACAATAGAAATAGCCCATAAAAAAGGAGTTAACAAATGTTAACTCCTTTTTTTACATTTCGAAATTTTTTTTATTACAGTGAATCAACCAAATCTGGATTCTCAACAGCATTTTTTAACACATCCTCAGGAACAACTATATTAATGTCGCTGTTATAATCTGAGTATTGACATTCTATAGTCATATCAGCACCTTGAGTTTCATCCTCTGCCAAACTAAAACTAGTCACCATTTTAATGTTATTCAATAGGTATGTATTTTTATCGAGTGAAATCTCAACATTGAATTTATCAAATTTAACATTGGATAAATCTGTTCCTTGACTTGAACCTACCATGTTCATTAAATCTCCTAGAAATACATCTCCCTTTAAAAGAATCTCATCTAGGTTGCTACCCTTAACTTCTTTCAGTCCTGCGCATAGTGCATCAGACATATCTAATATATTAATATTAGCTTTTTCATCAAATAATTTATTGTATTCATCCTCTGACATAGTACTCTTTTCCCATTGCTCCGATAAAGGATTCTTCATGTATAGAGTATTATCATCCAAGTAAAAATCCATATCCATATTTATTATAGACATATCCATCTTCATACTTATAAATGCATTCTTCTTCAATACATCTATCGCCATGTCCGCATACATGTCTATATCAAAACTTATACCATCCTGCTGGGTAGACATAGAAATATCCATCTTTCCGTTGCAACTTTTTATTTCATCCATTGCAGCATTAGCTTTTTCCAAAATACCCTTAATCCGATTATATTCCTCTTGTTCTCTAATAAGAACAGCTTTAGAACTTCCATCCCAGACAACCTTCATTCCAAGGCTTTGTGCAATAAAGTTAACAGGAATATAGGTTCTATCTTTATATACTACAGGACTGGCATCTAAAACAATTTCTTTGCCGTTAACTGTAGCTTTATTACTGCCTATTTTTAGATATATTTTTGTTGAATCCTTTAAAACAGTTACGCTCTTTTCTTTTGAGTTCCAAACAATATGCTCGTTATCATTGTTTACACCCAAATTCACCAATATACCTCTCAGGGGTAGAAGAGTTCTGTTATTCATGTTTATAGGTATATCTTCATAAGTTCCTGCCTGTCCGTCAATTATAATTTTTACATTAGGCATCTCTGTAATGCTACTATTTGCTGCAAATGCAGGTATAGTAATACAAATCATTAAAATAATTAAAATAAAACTCATTGATAAATACTTTTTCATTAAGTTCCTCCTGTAACATTGTAATTTTATGTTAGACAATCATATAAAAATAGTATATTACATATAGCTATATATTTCCACATAAATAAAGGTGTTCAAACTTATCAACATAAATTTTGATTACTAATTATTGAAACTATATTAGTAATAACCATTGATAAGTTTAAAACACCTATATACATCTCATATTTTAAAATCAGATATATTTCTTAATTCTTAGAACTTCAATAAAGTTACCTTTAATACACCTTTTATGTTTTTAAGCAAGTCAATTACTGTATTATCTACTTCGCAGTTAACACTTACAAATGCAACTGCTTTTTCTCCGCCTTGTTTTCTGCTCCACTGCATTGCTGCAATATTTATATCATTCGCTCCTAATATGGTACCAATCTGTCCGATTATTCCTGGTTGGTCAATATTTTGAATAGCTAAAACAAAAGGAGTTGGGTCAAAATCTAGCTTATATCCAAAGAAATCAACCACTCTAAGTTCCTGCTTTGCAAATACAGTACCTGATACCTCAAGAGTTTTAGATTTTGTAGTAAATTTAATAGTAATCATGTTTGTATATTTTTCAAGTGTTGAGCTTTTACTTTCAACAAGAGAAATCCCCATGTTTTTAGCAATAAGCTCTGCATTAACATAGTTTACCTTCTCTTTAACAACTACATCGAGGAAACCCTTTAATGCTGACAAGGACAATAGTTTAGTCTCTTGCTCTGCTAATTCACCGCTGTATATGATTTCAATTTTGTTAACAGTATCCTTCTCAGCTTGATAATATATTTTTCCTAATAATTCAGCCAAATCAACATAAGGCTTCATTTCTCCTACTTCTTTATTCTTCATTGGAGGCATATTTACAGCTGCTACCATATCACCTCTTAAGGCATCTGCTACCAACTCAGCAACACAAGTACCTACGTTATAATTTGCCTCATCTGTAGATGCACCTAAATGAGGAGTGATAATTACATTGTCAAGTTCAAAAAGCTTGTTTTCATAATCCTGTTCTTCAGGTTTTTTGTCATAATTAGGCTCAGGATTTAGTACATCTAACGCTGCTGCTGCAACCTTACCAGATTTAATACCATTGTATAAAGCATCTTCATTAACAAGTCCGCCTCTGGCAGCATTAACTATTCTTACACCGTCTTTACAAAGCTTTATTTGCTCCTCATTAATCATATTTACAGTTTCAGCTGTCTTTGGAGTATGAATAGTAACCAAATCAGCTTGTTTGAGTAAGTCTTCAAGAGTCTCACATTTTTCAACTCCAAGCTTTTTGAATTTTTCATCAGTAATATATGGGTCGTAAGCAATAGCTCTCATATTTGAGCCCTTTAACTTTGATGCAACAATTGAACCTATTCTGCCTAATCCAATAACACCAACTGTTTTCTGATCTAATTCATTTCCTAAAAACTTATTTCTTCTAAAATCCTTTTTATCTTTTCCAGCCCAATGAGCCTGAGGAATATTTCTGAAAATAGCATAAGCCAAGCCAACAGCCAACTCAGCGGCTGCCATACTATTGCTTTCAGGAGTATTAACAACAATAATACCTCTTTTTGTACATGCAGGGAGGTCAATATTATCTACACCATTACCTGCACGACCTACAACCTTTAGTTTTGTTCCTTTATTCAAAAGCTCTTCGTTAATTCTTGTAACACTTCTTACAATAATTGAATCATAGTTTTCTATTATTTCAAGTAACTCTTCATGTGAAATTCCATATTTTGTGTCAACCTCATGACCGTCTTTTTTTAGGTGCTCAATACCATCATCCGCTATTCTCTCTGTAACTATAACCTTCATAATTTAATTACCTCCTAGTAATTCTTTAATAATCACAATTTTTAATCACCATTATTTGTGTGCTAAACACTTATTGTAAAGCCTTCTGCACCGCTCCTACTGAAACACCCATCTCTACCTTGTAGCCTGCATCACTCAATGCATATTCCAGAGCTGCAAAAGTCTTAATTAAATCCAGACTATCTGTATATCCGCAGTGTCCAATTCTGAAAATCTTGCCTTTTAAATCCTTTTGACCACCGGTTATCATGATATCATACTTTAGATTGAGAGTTTTAATTACTTTTGCTATTTCTATACCCTCAGGTGCCTTAACAGCAGTAATTATATATGAAGAAACATCTTGGTTTGGAAGCAATTCCAGTCCAAGAGCCTTAACACCTGCCTGAGTTGCTAATGCAAGCTTTTTATGTCTTGCATAAACATTTTCTAATCCCTCTTCTTTAATCATTCTAAGTGCCTCTGCCTGTGCCATCATAATTGTGATAGCTGGTGTGTATGGAGGATTTTCCCCTGCCTTCATCAAACCCTTTTTGTACTTTTTGAAATCCCAATAGAATTTTGGTAATTTTGAGTTTTCTACAGCGTCCCATGCCTTATCACTTAATCCAACAAAAGCTAATCCTGGAGGTGCCATCAACGCCTTTTGAGAACCTGTAACAACAACATCTAATCCCCAGTTATCCATTTGAAGTTCTAATCCACCTAATGAACTAATTGCATCAACTACCAGCAGTCTTTTTGTACCTTTTGTTAGTTTTCCTAATGCTTCAATATCATTTGTAACGCCTGTAGAAGTCTCATTATGAGTAACTAATATAGCCTTAATTTCATTGTTTACATCTTCATCCAATATATTTTTAACATCATTAACATTAACAGCTTCTCCCCAATTAACAGCTAATTTCTTAACATTAAGACCAAAAGTTTTAGCTATATCTGCAAATCTATCCCCAAAGTTTCCTATGCTTATAGCCAACACTGTATCTCCTGGTGAGAAAAGGTTTATCACTGAAGCTTCCATAGCTCCTGTTCCTGATGATGCCAATACCAATACAGGATTCTTAGTTTGAAAAACAAATTTTAAATCCTCTTCCAATCCATCAAATATAGCTTCAAATTCCTTTGTTCTGTGATGAATTATTTGTCTTCTCATAACCTCCAACACTCTTGGTGGAATCATTGTAGGTCCCGGTGTCATAAGTAATTTTTCTTTTTCCATTTCTTTGTCCTCCAATATATTATCAATAATTTTAATAAACGTTAGTTATCCCTGCAAAAAATATAACAGCGGGACTTAGCCACTATTCCTTTAGCGTAACAATAAATTTTGTCACTATATATAATAAACAAGCAATTTTCTAATAAAATAACCCAGCTTTCCAATGATGAGTTGAACACCTACAATTCATCTGAGAAAGTTGAATGAAATAACAAAAAGCCAAATAATAAATATTTGACCTCTCAAAATGCATATGAAATAAAGCTTGCAAGTCTGCATCGCTTACGCAACACAAAAACAATGCTATCGCATTTTTATACTCTGTCCTTTTGCCTGAGAGATTAAGCTTTTATAAAAAAGCTCTTGCCCCTTCGGCGCCGTCACTGGTCTCTCCAGAGGTCCGTCCTGTTGTAGTCTCTATGACCTGAGAGTGCTACTCCTTCGGTGAGTTTTATATATAATAAAACATCTCTCCCACAACAATCATCCGCTAATATTCAGTTAAAGAATAAATTAATTATAGTTAAATAAACAATTCATGTCAAGAAAATGTCAAATTTTTTATTTATTTTTTGGAGAAGCCTTTTTACTGAAAAAATCTAAATAAGTAAATAAAATAAAATTGAGTGAAGTAAAATAATTCTTCACTCAATATCATCAAAAAATACAAATATTTGATTTATTCAGTTTTCATTGCTTCTAACTGACCAATCAGCTTATTCCACATAGGCTTTGGAGCTTTTTCTTTAAAAGCTTGAAGAACTAATTCTTCAGTTACTTCATTTACATTGTTTTTACTCAGCCATGCTTCTACTTCATGCTTAACAGTTGATTTGAAAATTGAAGGAACAGCATCAATTATTGTTTTAAACATTTTTTGGCTATTGCCCTTCCAAGTTACATTATCCAAACTTCCCATCATTGCCTCCTACTTCTGACCAATTAATGGTCATCATTAATGAAGAAACTGTTGTAACTGACACTGAATCATAGTGCCAAGCTTAAAAGCTTGAATTATCTTGCATTTTTCAACAGACTCTATTACATTTATATGACAATGACAGAAGAATTGTTCCTACTATTTTTATTTCAACTATTCCAGTCTGTATAGGGCAGAGCTGATTGGCAATATTGAAGCTCTACAACTTTAGTTAGGACAGTTGAATTAATAAAAACTATAGAAGCTCTTTAATCAACTCAGCATTACTTTTTGCTGACAAGTATGACAATGGAACATCAAAAACTGTCTTAGCTCCAAAGCTTGCTTCCTTGTTCATTCTAACTGCAGCTCTTGCATATGCTACAAGTACATTTCCTGTAAATTCAGGATTACTATCTAACTTAATTGCGAATTCTACAATGTGATTATTCTCATTATCAAAACCAGATTTTCCGCTTCTGAATACAAATCCACCGTGAGGCATCTTTGAGTGTTCTCTCTTCAGCTCTTCTTCAGTAATGAAATGTACAAATGTATCATAATCTGCAAAATAGTTGGGCATATTTTTGATATCAGCTTCTATCTTAGCCTTATCTGCGCCCTCTTCTGCGACTACAAAGCACTCTCTTGTATGCTTTTGTCTAGTAGTCAATTCAGGATTACTACCGTTTCTTACACTGCTGATTGCTGCATCTATTGGTACTGTATATTGAATAGCATTTTTTACTCCTGCTACTCTTCTAATAGCATCTGAATGTCCTTGACTTACGCCTTTTCCCCAGAAAGTATAGTCATTACCCACTGGTAAAACTGCACCTGACAACATTCTTATCATTGAGAACAAACCTGGATCCCAGCCTACAGATATAATACCTGTTTTCTTTGCAGCAGAAGCAGCATTATTTATTTTTTCAAAGTACTCAGGAATCTTTGCATGTGTGTCAAAGCTATCTACAATATTAAACATTGCAGCAAATTCAGGTCCCTGTACTGGTAAATCAGTTGCAGAACCTCCACACAAAATCATTACATCAATGTCATTTATATATTTACTTGCATCCTTAATTTCAACTACCTTAACATTTGGAGTTTTAACAGTTACACTTTCAGGCGCTCTTCTTGTGAAAACAGCAACCAACTCAATATCAGCATTCTGCTTTATAGATGCTTCAACTCCTCTTCCGATATTTCCATATCCTACTATACCTATTCTAATTTTGTTCATTGTTCTTCCCCTTATTTGTAAAATTATATTATAAATCAACTAAAATTGTAAAAAGTTGATTTATTTAGCCTCCACACTAAACATTAAAAGGTGCAATCAAATCTTCAAAGGTATCTCTGCGTCTAATCAACACAGCCTCACCGTTTTCTTGTATAAGAACCTCAGCAGGTCTTAATCTCATATTGTAGTTTGAACTCATAGCAAAACCATAAGCACCTGCATCCATAATTCCTAAAACATCGCCTTCCTCTATTACTGGCAGAACTCTGTTCTTTGCAATTATATCTCCACTTTCGCAGATATTTCCTACTACTGTTACTTCCTCTGTAGCTTCTTCATTCAATGGTTTTCCATTTCTATACGCTTCAATATCATGGTGTGAATCATACATTACAGGTCTTGCCAAAACATTAAACCCAATATCTGTACCTACATATTTATGTGCATAATTATTTTTTGTAGCGTAAACTGTTCCTAATAATATTCCACATTCTGCTACAATATATCTTCCTGGTTCAGATTTGAATAATATCTTCTTGCCATATTTGTCAGTCCACTCTTCTAAAACCTTAGTAAGCTTTTCTCTAAAGCTAACCAAATCCAATGTTGCCTGTCCTTCTTGCTTTTTGTAAGGTATTCCAAATCCTCCACCCATATCAACGAAATCAATATCCTCAAACTGCTCTGCTACTGCCAGCAAAGATTTTACTCCCTCAATATATGAATCACCTTCCATAAACAGTGAACCAATATGCTGATTTACTCCACAAATCCTTAGATTGTACTTTTTAGCAATTTCTTTAACCTGCTCAACGCAATCAATGTTAACACCAAACTTTGTTTTCTTACCAGCAGTTACAACCTTCTCATGGTGTCCAGCTCCAACTCCAGGATTAAATCTGATAGCTGCTTTCCCGCCTGGATTAATTTTTCCCAAAAGCTCAAGCTGAGAAAGTGAATCAACACTTACCAAAACTCCGTTGTCAACTGCATATTTTAGCTCTGCTTCTGAAACGTTATTTGGTACAAAAAACAGCTCTTCTGGTTTGTAACCAGCATGTAAAAGTAATTGAATTTCCCCTGCTGACATAGCATCTGCTCTTAGGCCTTCTTCTCTAACAATTTTAATTATCTGTAGATTTGAGTTCGCCTTAATAGAGTAATTTGGTATAAAATGTGGATAGTCAACCAAATTCTTCATGTCTTTGCAACGCTGCCTTAATATTTTTTCATTGTAAACATATAATGGACTTCCAAATTCCTTTATTAGCTTTTCAGGGCTTGAGTTCCCGAAAAAATTTGTTTTTGTTGAATAGTATTCAGTCATTTTAACCTCCATATAATAATTTATTGAATTTATAATATCTTGTTGTTAATCAGCTTAATCTCATTTGTCAATGAATCCTTAATTAGATCAACCAAGTTG
>JAEWZA010000443.1 GCA_023395575.1 Bacillota bacterium | reverse complement strand
GAATTTATTGCTACAACTTAGATTACATTTGCGGAGACGCTACTGAAATAAATGCAGATGAGATATCACAAATTAAAGAAATAATAAGTTACTACTGCATACAATTTGAAAAATGGAATACCTTTCACAAAGGAGCAAAGCTTATAAAGAGCATCAAGAAATCAACCTTTCTGAAAGTGAGCAATTGTATAGATAATTCGGATATATCATATGAAGATTGTGATTTAATAGAGCAAACTGTTAATAAGACAGTAGATATTATATTATATTCCTTAAAAAATGAGCTTTCATATGAAATGCTTTGTCAACTGCAAAATAAGATAAATTTTAACATGGAAACAACTAAAATAGGAATTTTAAAATAACAGATAGATAATTTGCTATTCTGTTTTCCCTAAAGGAGGCTCGTTTGAAATTATATGTTGTGGGACTTGGTCCCGGAGAAGATAACCAATTAACAAAAAAAGCATTAGCAGCTTTAGATGATAGCGACTTGATTGTTGGGTATGGAGTATATATTGATTTAATAAAGCATCTAATTCCAAATAAAAAAACATTTACTACTCCTATGAAAAAAGAGGTAGACCGCTGTAAAATAGCTGTAGAGGCTGCAATTTCAGGTGTAAATGTTGCGATGGTATCCAGTGGAGATGCAGGAATTTATGGTATGGCAGGACTTATTTATGAGGTACTGGCAGAATATTGTACAAATGAGGTAGATGTAGAAGTCATACCCGGAATCACGGCAGCTTCATCTGCAGCAGCGATACTTGGAGCACCTTTAATGCAAGATTTTGCTGTTATTTCTCTTAGCGACCTGCTTACACCTTGGGAAGATATTGAAAAACGAATTAGGCTTGCTACACAAGCAGGATTTGTTATTTGTATTTATAATCCAACAAGTAAAAAACGCTGGAATTATTTAAATAAAGCATGTGAGCTTGCAATGGAAAGCATTGACAAAAGCACTCCCTGCGGTTTTGTGCAAAATATCGGACGAGAGGGACAGCAGCAAGAATTAATGACGCTGGAAGAGCTTGCCTCAGCAAAGGTGGATATGTTTACTACTGTTATTATTGGAAACAAAAATACGAAAATACTAAATGGCAAACTGGTTACATCTAGAGGGTATATAGGAATATAGAACATTTTAGAAAAAAGGCGAAGAAAAAACAAGGATAGAGGAAATTACACATGAGAGTATTGGTTTTTGCCGGAACAACTGAGGGCAAGGAGATTTCAAGATACCTTGCTGACAATGGAATTTGGGTAACTGCCTGCGTTGCCACAGAATACGGCAATATGGTTATGCCCCATAATGACAGAATAGTAGTCAAAACAGGAAGACTCGAAGTTGATCAAATGGCTGAGATAATGCAGGATTGTGCATTTGTAATTGATGCCACCCATCCATATGCATGTGTTGTAACAAATAATATAAAAGCAGCCTGTGCTGAAATGAACACGGAATATATTCGTTTGATCAGGCCTTCAATAAAGGCTGAAAAAGTAATAACAGTACGGAATACAAATAAGGCTGCAAGCTATCTTAACACAGTTGAAGGCAATGCATTGCTGACCACGGGAAGCAAAGAGCTTGAGGTGTTTACAACTGTCAAAGATTTCGAAAAGAGATTATTCGCAAGAGTACTTCCAACACCCAGCGTTGTTGAGAAGTGTACTAATCTAGGTTTTAAGGGAAGTAACTTGATTTGTATGCAGGGACCATTTTCTCATGAACTAAATGCAGCAATGCTAAAGCATATATCTGCAAGATATATTGTTACAAAGGATTCAGGAGATGCAGGCGGATTTGACGAAAAAATATCTGCTGCAAATGAAGTTGGAGTTACTGTTATTTTGATTTCAAGACCTTCGGAAAATGAAGGACTGACGCTTTTACAATTAAAGGATAGTCTTGCGAGGAGAATTGGATTTAATAAAACTTGGGGAAACAGCCGTTTTCCTCTATTTGTAGATATAAAAGACAAAAAGATTGTAGTAGTTGGTGGTGGGACGATTGCTGAACGTAGAGTAAATACATTAATTAAATTTAATGCAGATATTTTTGTAGTATCACACAGCTTTACACCTACACTACAAAGGCTTTACGAACAAAAAAGCATAAGTATTAAGATGGGTAGCTATGATAGTAACGACATTGAAAATGCAGTTATAGTAATAGCTGCAACAAATGACAGATACGTTAACCATAATGTTTTTTTAGATTGTAATAGAATGAACATTCCAGTTAGTGTAGCAGACAATAAAGAAGAATGCAGTTTTTATTTTCCGGCAATATTTGAAATGGAAGGCATTGTGGGAGGACTTATATCCAAGGGCGGAAGTGACCACAAGTTGGCTAAGTCAGTGGTAGAAAAAATACGACAAATTGGAGCTAAGTAAATATGTAAAATATCAAAAAGTATTTAATAGTTAAGTAAATAAGAAAATAACTAATTTATAAATATAAATTTATGGTTAGAAACTTTTAATTACTATAGAGGTGGTTATATGAAAAAATAAAGGTTGGAAGTCGTGACAGCAAGCTTGCAATAATACAGACTAATATGGTTATAGCTGCTATAAACAAATATGATCCATCAATAGAAATTGAGCTTATAACAATGAAAACAACCGGTGACAAGATTTTAGATAAATCACTTGATAAAATAGGCGGGAAAGGCCTGTTTGTAAAAGAACTGGACGAAGCACTATATAGCGGTGAAGTAGATATTACT
>JAEWZA010000420.1 GCA_023395575.1 Bacillota bacterium | reverse complement strand
TCGGTTCAACGTATCTATAGTGATAATTCGGTAATTTGTCATGACTGTGCTAAGCAACAATCAGATATCTGTTATTCCTGTTGCAATCCATTGTTGCCTGTTTATTCTCATTTAGACGCTAGGCCATATTGCCGTAATTGCTATTATAAGCAGAAATTTATAGCTATATTTATAAACCTTAAGAAGAGTTGGTGCGAGATTTTCACTTCGCTTATGGAAGATTATTTTAATAATAAAGCCTTAACAGCCTCATATGAAAGTATTTGGGGACAAATTAAAAAATCAGAGTTTTTGTTAAATGATTTATATTTAGCATATTCAGATAATAACAATACTTTTTCAAGTATTATCTTTGTAAATTTAACTAGTAACTATTCCTCGCATAAACTATTTATTAATGACCTAATAGCATTTTTATATTCAAAAAGTATTTTTGTAGATTATGATAATGGCTTATTCTTACTTAACAATCTAAATGAACAAATTAGTAAATTGTCAACTAATCTCCAAAATACAGTAGCAACCTTTAAAGAAGAATTGCTTATTAAATTAAAAAGATATACAGAAAGAGGATGGGTAAAAAAAGATTCTAGATTTACTTATTATACTTGCTATATATATCTATTGACAGCTATTAGATTTTTAAATTTTTGCAATACAATATTGGATATTGGGCAATCAACCCAAATTACGAATCAAACACTAGATGCCTATATACGTCTTAAACCCTATGACAAAGGCAATCTAAGACATTTTGTAAAGTATATAAATAAAAACAAATTAACCTTTACTCTACTGTATCTTCCATGTTCCAACTATAGGCATGATTTAAATGTCAGTCTTAGTGATGATAAGCAAAAGCAATTACTTGAGGTATGCCTATATAATTCAAATATTAGCCTTAGGGACAGAATAATAATTATTCTAATGCTTCTTTATGGTCTTACTCCTCAAGCAATCAGAATGCTAAAAATGAGTAATTTTAAAAGAGTGAAATCAGGTGGTAAAATCAATTTTAGCTTATGTATCAATAAAGTAAGTCATGCAATACCAGAATTATTATCACCTCTACTTCAACAATATATGGATTCATTAGAATCCATATATGAATATGTTTTTCCTGGAAGATATTGTAGCACTGCAATATCATTGAGCTCAATTTGTAGAATTGTTAATGCATTTGGTGTTACAGCGACAGAATTATATTATACGGCAGTAAATAATGCTATGCTAAATGGTCTGCATCAACCAGCATTATTAATGAAAAATTTTGGGATTGATCATAAAACTGCAACAAGATATTTCAATTTAATTAAAGGAAGTGAACAATTTATATGAGTAACGCACTTCATAAATGGTCTAACAAATACGAATGTTGCATTAATTGTGGAACTACTGAAGATAAGCATCATAGTAAAGGTTTATGTATTAAATGTGCTCAAATAAAATATGTAAAAAACAATGTACACATGTGCAGTATATGTAATAAAGAAGGAAGAATTTCAAAAACAATTGACAATAAAAAAATATGTAATAAATGCTATGCTAAGTATTATATAGTTAAAAGGCAGTGTGATTTATGTCATAAAATTAAAGTAATTGCCAAAGTAACCGATGGCAAATCAATTTGTTCATCATGTTACTCTAAATTCTATGCTCCAAAAAAAGAATGTGAAATATGTCATTCCATTGAAACTGTGGCTACTAAAATTGATGAAAAAATAGTATGTAAAAAATGTTACAAAAAATGTGTACCCCTTAGATTATGTAGTGAATGTAATAAGATGGGCAGAATAGAATATAAAAAATATGGTAAGGAAATGTGCTCCTCTTGTTACAGTAAATTTCAAAGACCAAAAAGCTTTTGTAGTAACTGCGGGAAACTTGGAATAACTAAAATTAAGATTAACGATGTAAATATCTGTCCGTCATGCTATGATAAATTTTATAGACCTAAAAGAACGTGTAGTATATGTAATAAAAGAAGAATTATTAAGAAAATTATTGATGACAAGTTTATCTGTGATAATTGTTACATTAATTATGCACCTAAAAGAATTTGTAATATTTGTGGTATTGAAAAACCAATAAAAAAAATAATTGATGGAAGAGACATTTGTACGCAATGCTATACAAGGTTACAAAACACCTGTAATGAATGTGGCCAAGTAGTAGTTAGTTTTAACTATAATTTAAATATTTGTGATAATTGTGCATACAAAAAAAAGCTAATAAAACTAATAGAAGAAAGTAGAAGTAAATTTACATCAGAAAAAATCTTCCAACTATACGAAAATTATATATATACTCTTATAAAATGTAATTATGCTGGAGCAAAAATGTATTACAAAGTAATTAATGAATACAACTTTTTTAAGCTCTTAGATGATAGTTGTATTTATATAGAAGATAGAATAAATGAATTGCGCACTAAAATTCACTTTCCTCTTTCAATTCAAAATTATTTTTTCATGAAAGGTTTTTTAAAGGTAGAAAGTGATTTAGAAATATTTAATAAAATTCATTCTAGGTATATAAATAAAATAATAACCGAATTCAATAGTATTTTTTCATCATATTCAATAAGTTTAATTGAAATAAAGAAACGTCTAATTAGCAGGGGTTGGAATAATAAATTCAGTAGTAATTACTATTTACAATGTCTTAGAGAAGCCTTTTTATTTTTTGATTTTTTATATAAAACAGGTACTAAAAGCATCAATGAATTGGGGCAAAATCTTTTAGATGATTATGTAGTAAATTATTGTACAAATTTATTTGTCCTAAAAAAATTAATAAAATTTATAAATAAAAATATAAAACTTTTTAGAACCTTAAAAATATTAGAAATAAAAACTATGACTAACTTAAAAAACAGTTCATATTCACAATATGAAAAAGAAGCAATATTTAATTTATTAAATAGCTCAGAAACAAGTATTAGAGATAAAATCATAGCTTATTTAGTATTAATATATGGAATGAAAATACCCGAAATTGTTAATATCTCTCTTGATGATTTGAAAATATCGAAAAAAAAATATTACTTATATGCTCACAAAACATGGATAACATTAAATGATACTATAGGCACAATGATATGGTCATACATAAAAAGCGATAGAAAAGAGCAACTTTCTTTAGGTCATCAAAAAGAGTGGCTATTTACTGGGAGTAAATACTATAAGCCAATTAGTAGTAAATATGCTTATTCCATTCTAACGAAATTTGGAATTTATATTAGAAGATCTTATCCAACACTGTTTAAAGATTATTTTTTAAACTATGATATATCACCTTCAGTACTAATTGATGGTTTAGGTATGAATATTGGAACAACAGTCAAGTATTACAATTATTTTAATATTAATGGTACTCATGAAATAAATACTGATAAACGGAATACATCCAGATTAATTAGTAATATACCAACTTATATAGTGTACATTTTATCTTGTTCTGATGGCTCCTATTATACCGGCTATACATCTGATATCAAGAAAAGAATAAAACAACACCAAGACGGCACAGGCTGCACCTACACCAAAACACGAACCCCTGTTGAACTTGTCTATACAGAAGAATTACCAGATAAACCTTCAGCATTAAAAAGAGAAAAACAAATAAAAAAACTAACAATCTTTGATAAAGAAAAACTCATTGAAAAAAGTAGGGCGAATTAATTTTTCGCCCTACTTTTTTTAAAAATTGAAAATCTATATAATCTCGCCAATATCAAGCCTTACAGTGTTCCTTTTACTAATTAAATCAAATTTAATTCAATTATCTCAAATCTAATTTGATTTTCTGAGCCTTTTTTAGTGAAATCAGCTTATATCAAGCTCCCTGAGGATCGCTATATCAGAAGGTTTTACCCACACTTACTAAACCCACAATTCCTACAAATCATACAGCCGCCTTCATGCTCAACTGGCTTGCCACACTCTGGGCATCCCCCATCAGTATCTAAACTAGAAATAGCCTTGTAAGGGTTTGAACAATCCGCTTGCATTGTGCATACAGAACATTCGTCTCCACATTCCAGCTTGTCCTCTTCATCTGATACTGTTCTTGCTGTAGGTCTTTGTAGCAAACTGTATTCTGAAACAACCTCATTTGTCAGTGCCTCTTCATCCTTACCATTCTGAATTTTAGCAACCTTCTCAATTAGCCTTCCTATCGCATCAGGACATGACAATACTTTTAGTCCCTTTTGACGAATTGTAGATGGACACCTGATTCCTTTTAACTGCTCAACTATGGACTTAGCATCCATTCCCGAACGAAGTGCCACAGAAATTAATCTGCTAGTAGCTTCTGACTGTGAAGGACATCCTCCTGCACGACCAGTATTAGTAAACACCTCGCAAATACCATTATCATCGTAGTTAACTGTAATGTATAGATTTCCGCAGCCGATTTTAACCTTTTCAGTAAAACCAGTTGTGATATCAGGTCTTGGTCTTGGTTCAATCCCACAACTTTTCCCTGATATTATTCCATCATTGTTTTCATTACATGAATCACAGTAAACATTCTCACCTGCTGGCAATGGGTTATTTGCTTCAGTCTCCTTACCCTTAACCTTACCGATATTCAACACCTGTAAATCACGGCTGCCATCTCTATAAATAGTCACACCCTTACAATGGGTTTTATAGGCAAGAACAAATACTTCTTTAACATCATCAGTTGTAGCATCATGTCCCAAATTTACAGTCTTTGAAACAGCATTATCAGTGTGTCTTTGAAAAGCTGCCTGCATTTTGACATGCCATTCAGGTAAAACATCATGGGCTGTAACAAATATATTCTGAACCTTTTCCGGAACCTCCGCCAAGTCTCTAACAGTACCGGCTTTAGCTATTTTTTTCATCAAGTCATCAGAATAGAATTTTTCTCTTATTGCTGCATCCTTGAAAACTTTATTTACCTCAATCAATTCGTTATTGTCCATAACATTTCTGATATATGATATTGCAAAAATTGGTTCAATCC
>JAEWZA010000380.1 GCA_023395575.1 Bacillota bacterium | reverse complement strand
GCTTTGAAGATGCTGTGTATGGCACTATTACTGTAGAAAACAGTGAGCTTGATGACCAGATTCTGATTAAAACTGATGGACTGCCCACATACAATTTTGCAAATGTTATTGATGACCATCAGATGTCAATAACTCATGTTGTTAGAGGTAATGAATATCTCTCTTCTACCCCTAAATACAATCTTTTGTATCAGGCATTCGGATGGGATATTCCAACTTATGTTCATGTTCCATTGATTCTCAAAGCGTCTGGTCAAAAGCTAAGTAAAAGAGCTGGTGATCCTTCCTTTGAAGATTTGGTTTCAATGGGCTATTTGGTAGAAGCTATAGTAAACTATGTGGTTCTGCTTGGCTGGAGTCCAAGTACAAATCAAGAAATATACTCTCTAAAAGAGTTAGAAGAGGTTTTTGATATATCAGGTATTAGCAAGGCTCCTGCAATTTTCGATATAAACAAGCTCACTTGGATGAATGGCGAATACATCAGAAAAATGCCAATCGAAGAGTTTGACGTGCTGGCAAAGCCTTTCTATGAAAAGACGTTAACAAATAAAAATATTGATACTCTAAAGATTAGTAAATTGTTGCAGGTAAGAACAGAAGTGTTGACTGCAATTCCTGAAACTATTGATTTTATTAATGAACTGCCAGATTATGATATCAATATGTACGTTCATAAAAAAAGTAAAACCACATTGGAGAACTCACTTGAGAGCCTAAACTCTGCATATCCTATATTGGAAGGTATTAGTGACTGGAATGAAGAAGCTATACACACAGCCTTATTTTCCCATATCGAGGCATTAGGAATTAAAAACAGCTTAATGCTTTGGCCTGTTAGAACTGCTATATCTGGTAAAGCTGTAACACCTGGCGGTGCTATTGAAATAGCTGATATTTTAGGAAAAGAAGAAACTCTTAAACGAATGAAAATAGGTATTGAAAAACTTAAAAGTGCTATAGGATAGGAGTGTATAAAAATGTCTGAAGAAACTAAGAATGATATTTCTAACGAAGAATATATATCATCTAATTTTATTTATGATTTTATTGATGAGGATTTAGCAGCTGGCAGAGTTCCAAATAATGAAATACACACAAGGTTTCCACCTGAGCCAAACGGATATCTTCATATCGGTCATGCCAAAGCAATATGCATAGATTTTGGTACTGCCTTAAAATATGGCGGAAAATGCAATCTCCGTTTTGACGATACAAACCCTAGCAAGGAAGATGTTGAGTATGTTGAATCTATACAGGAAGATGTAAAATGGCTAGGCTTTAATTGGGATAATCTCTTTTATGCATCTGATTACTTTGAAACCATGTACGAATGTGCAGTAAAACTAATTAAAAAGGGCATGGCTTTTGTATGTGATTTAACGGCTGAAGAAATGAGAGAATATAGAGGAACTTTGACTTCACCTGGTAAAAACAGCCCTTATAGAGACAGATCTATTGAAGAAAACCTTGATTTATTCGAAAAAATGAAAAACGGTGAATTTGCTGATGGTTCAAAGGTATTAAGAGCAAAAATAGATATGTCCTCACCAAATATTAACATGAGAGATCCTGTTATATATAGAATTGCAAGGGCACATCATCATAGAACTGGTGATAAATGGTGTATTTATCCAATGTATGACTATGCTCATCCAATAGAAGATGTAATTGAAGATATTACCCACTCCCTATGTTCATTGGAATTCGAGGATCATAGGCCTCTATACGACTGGGTAAAAGATAATGTTGATTTACCTGCAAAACCAAGGCAGATAGAATTTGCCCGCTTAAACCTTGCATATACTCAAATGAGTAAACGCAAGCTGTTACAGTTGGTTAATGAAAATTATGTAAGTGGTTGGGATGACCCTAGAATGCCTACTATTTCAGGTTTAAGAAGACGTGGCTACACTCCTGCTTCAATCAGAACCTTCTGTGAGAAAATTGGTGTTGCAAAAAATAATAGCATGGTTGACTATGCTTTGCTTGAACACTGTATAAGAGAAGATTTGAATGCAAATGCTTCAAGAGTTATGGCTGTATTAAATCCTCTTAAAGTTGTTATTGAAAACTACCCTGAAGGACAGGTTGAGTGGTTTGATGTTGAAAACAATCCTGAGTGCCCTGAAATGGGAACAAGAAAAGTACCTTTCTCAAGAGAAATTTACATTGAACAGGAAGACTTTATGGAAGAACCTCCAAAAAAATTCTTCCGTTTAGCACCAGGAACAGAAGTACGTTTGAAAAACACCTATTTTATTAAGTGTGAACGTGTCATTAAAGATGAAGCAACTGGAGAAATCCTTGAGCTTAGATGCTCCTATGACCCTGCTTCAAAAGGTGGAAACTCGCCTGATGGAAGAAAGGTAAAGGGCACGCTGCATTGGGTTTCTGCTGAACATGCTTTAAAAGCTGAGGTCCGCTTGTACGATCACTTATTTACAAAAATCGACCCAGAAGACGTTGATGAGGGAAAAGATTTTAGATCCAATATTAATCCTAATTCCTTAGAAATACTGGATAATTGTTTGGTAGAACCAAGCCTTGCCAGTGCAAAAGCGGGCGACCGCTTCCAGTTCCTAAGAATGGGCTATTATTGTGCAGATATTACCTCAAGTGAAAGCAAGCTCATATTCAATCGTACAGTTGGGTTAAAAGATACTTGGGCAAAGGTTGCTGTTAAGGGCTCATAAATTTGTAAATCTACTTTGACAAATCAATTGCTATCAGCTAAATATCAGATGATATTGGACGATAGTTTGGGGTTGTTTTTCTGCTAGTTAGAGAACAAATACAAACCCAAACTACGTCCAAAATTGCTTAAAAGCAACAGCATAATATTTTATATTGATTTGTATTAAACAACTCAACAGAACACGTTCTCAAACATTAAAATCGCATTGTGAATTATTAAGAAAGTTGAGTTATTAAATTTTATTTGAAAAGGATTTGATTCTATGAAATATATTGTAATTTTGGGCGATGGTATGGCAGATTATCCCATACCGGAGTTAGATAATAAGACTCCTCTACAATATGCAAAGAAGCCAAACATAGATATGCTTGCCAAAAAAGGTACTGTAGGTCTTGTAAAAACTATTCCTGATGGAATAGCTCCAGGAAGCGATGCTGCAAATCTTTCTGTTATGGGCTACAATCCAAAGGTCTATTATACAGGGCGTTCACCGTTAGAGGCTGTAAGCATGGGTATTGAGTTGTCCCAAACAGATGTTGCCCTCAGATGTAATCTGGTTTATCTTTCTGAAGCTGAAGAGGAATATTCAGATAAAACTATGATTGATTATAGTTCTGATGAAATTTCCACTGCTGAGGCAAAAATCTTGATCGAAGCAGTAAATGATGCTCTAAAGAGCCAAACTATAACTTTTCATCCAGGAATAAGCTACAGACATTGCATGGTTTGGAACAATGGTAATACAAACCTTGGGTGTACTCCTCCCCATGATATTTTAGAAAGAAAAATAGCAGAATACCTACCAAAAGAGAAATCTGGTCTTTTACTTGATATGATGGTTAAAAGCTATAATATTCTGAAAGATCATCCAGTAAATCTTGCCAGAAAGGAACGGGGACTGAGGCCTGCCAACTCCATATGGCTTTGGGGTGAAGGTAAAAAGCCTGCTTTAGCTTCTTTTCCCGAGAAATATAATAAAACTGGTGCAATGATATCAGCAGTTGACCTTTTAAAGGGTATAGGGATTTGTGCAGGTCTTGAATCTATTGATGTTGAGGGTGCAACTGGAAATGTTCATACTAATTTTATTGGCAAAGCAAATGCTGCAATTGAAGCAATTGAAAGCGGCAAGGACTTTGTTTATGTACATGTTGAAGCCCCTGATGAAAGTGGTCACAGATATGAAATAGATAATAAGGTTAAGTCTATTGAGTTAATAGATTCTCAAGTTGTTGGTCCAATTTTAGAGGCAATGAAAAAACATGATGAATACAAGATAATGGTACTACCTGATCATCCTACACCTCTAAGCTTGCGTACACATACATCTGAGCCAATCCCATTTATCATATATGATAGTACTAATGAAATTAATTCTACTGCTTCAAGCTATGATGAATTTGAAGCTAAAAAGTCAAAGGTATTTATAGATGAAGGCTATAAGCTAATGGATTTGTTTATTAATGGTTTTTTGGATTAAAATCTATCTCTCATGAAATATAACTTTTAATATTTTTCAAGAGATACATACTGTTTAATACACTTTTAATTGGATACTTAGTAACCGTTAATACTCCTACTTTTCTATTAATGGAGTATTAGCGGTTTTATTTCGGTTTTAATTCGGTTCTATGTCAATGACTCTGAATGAAATTTAAATCCTCTGTAGCTTTACCTTTTACATAGAATACAAGTCTAGAGCTATTTCTTTGATCCCATACGTCCAGCCATTTCTCATTCCCATAGATTGTATTTCCTTTTTGTGTAACCAAATCGAAGCTTATAAAGGTTTTGTTATCTGTTTCCAATGGAATTATCCATTCAAAGGTATATGTATCTCCTTTAGCTTTTGTTAGTCGAACTGTGTCAGTATGCTCTCTCCCTTCTTTTATGTATTTTATATTGAATTTTGCATAATCAGGCTGGCCTACAATATCTATTCTACCCTTAATCTTGTAGCCTGCCTTGATATAAGTTCTATCAAAGCTAACAAGATTATAGTAGTTTATTGGCATTTTTATAGTTCCTATGTCTGTGTTATGACGTCTGGGATACCTATCACTCGCTCCATCATGATTATCATCTATTCCATTATTAATATCAAAATAATAGTCTCTCCACCCTATATCCAGCATCATTGTAATAAAGAAATTTCCTGCTTTTATTTTTTCAACTGTATAGGGGCCAAATCTTGTATAACTATTATCGTTGCTCAAATTTCCTGCATAATCTTCATCACTTATATATAGATACCATATTCCCTCCTGGGTTTGTGCTGCAACAAAATTCTCTGAATACACTCCTTCCTTTGGAATGTTTATCATTTGTACAGTATCAGCGCTTTGTGGCTGTATTGAATTTTTTGACCATACATATGAAATAGTTTTTAGTCCTCGGTTATATAATTTGTTCAAAGTAGCATCCGCACACTCTACAATGATTTCAGCCCCCTTTTCGTCACTGAATATACCGTTACTTTGGTTAACTGAAACTGTTGGCCTTATTGTGTCAGTTACAGTTATTGTTTTGCTATAGGGTTTTGAAACTTTTCCGTAATTGTCTGTTACAGTAAGCGTTATAGTATATTGTCCAAAGCCTGTAGCTGTAAATTTCTTACAATACTTATTGTTAGCGGTATCTGTTCTGTCAAAGGATAATTTTTCTGTTATTCCGGAGCTTAATCTCTTTATAGTCCAGTTTCTTGATTTAATTATCCCTCCATAATTAGGGCTGTAGGACTGGTCAGTAATTTCCAACTCATTCTGTATTGGCAATGGATTTGGAGCTGCAACAAATAAAGCCGAAGGGTCTGCTAAACTGCCATCAATACTAACTACCTTGGGCAGGCTCCAAGCTCCTATTCCATTTATACCGTCACTATCTTGTACCTTGTACCAAATAATCACTTGTGTGCCTGTCGGAAATCTCCTTGTTTCAGGCACTTTACCATCGTGCCATTTTGTTGTTCCGTCTGAAGCTATTTCTGCCCAACGCCATAAATGATTAATTATACCTTTATTCTCTTTGTCAGTATGATCTAAATCAAATGAGAGCTGATTGTCTGATAGATTTGTAATATTAAAGGCTCCTTCATAATTCTCAATCTGATAAGTAAATTCTGCTCTAGGTAGTCTGTGGGCATATATCGTTGTAGTTGCTGGTGCTGAGGTTTTCCTGTAATTATTAAAAAGTGGATTAGGCAGTAGCTTCACTAATGCAATATTGTCTGCTAATAAGCATGAGTTACTTCCATCTAAAATAGGGATTGTAGTTTCGTGAGCTGTAATCTCGTTGTTTGAAACATCCTCAGCTTCTGATTTCTGAGTAGTAACCCCCTTATCTTGGATATTTTTGGATTCTAATTCTGAAGCCAATGACAATTGACTCTTAAAAATATGTATGCGCAGCCTTGTTGTATTAAAGCCTGTTGTGAAGGAGACAGAACTTGTTCGTGGAATAGTAGAATTTTCAACTTCATTTGATACATGATATTTTAATATATTTAAGTTGTCATCCATTTCATATATTACAAAATTACCACAGCAATTATAGGCAGCAATTAATCCGCTTAATTTATAGCTTGTATTAGGTGCTGCTGCTATATCTTGAAAGAAACATGCTGAGTTATTTGATTGTAAAGTGTTTGATTCTATGTTTAATTCAATATTTGGATCAATAAATTCTGAATTTCCCTCTGTGCCTGCTTCTACCGCAATTTCAATATTCAATTGGCTATTTTCAGTTAATTCTTGTTTTTTTGTATGTATTTCAAAGGAGCTTTTGCCCGAAATGCAATAAGGCTGTGTCCCTCTTGTTCCAAAGGTAGTTATGCTTAAATTTTCCGCCCAAGCAGTCCAGCCCAATAGACTTCCAGATGTATCTCTTAATTCACCATCGCCATTTTGTAATAAATTTGTAGAATCAGCTATTTTCTTTGGTATGTCCTTAGCATACATTGATATTTGATATGTCCCCGGTTTTGTAAACCTTTCCATTGGTGCTGATAGCTCAATTCCACTTAAGAAAGATTTTTCTGCTTGATTAGTAATAACTTCTCCAGCAATATTCTTATTGTCATGATCAAATATGAACATTATATCGGCAGAGTCATTTTCATTGTCTATTACGTTAGGCTTGTATTCCAGCCGTTCGCCATCATTGCTGGAATTTTCAACTATAGATAATCTATTTGCTTTTAACACGTCAGTTATTGGGCAGGTTAATTTTATATAAGCTATGCTTACTGGAATTGTGAATGGGTTATTAGTTGTAATTTTTACTGGAGCACCGACAATGGATAAATCCGAATTGTAAAAATATAAATTTACATAATTTATTCCAGAATTATTTTCACTTACTGAATAGGTACCACCACTATTGACTTCTATGTATTCTTTTGTCCTTATGGCTGATGGTTCAATACATTGGACACCTGTTTTAGTATTTAACCCTCCTGCCTCAAATTCTAAGGGAAATTCATTTTCTACAACAACAACATAGCTCCCATTTTCAAGTTTGTTGGCTAACTTCTGTTCTGCCCTTAAAATAATATACTCTGCTAATTCATTAATTGCAGCATCTAAATCCTTATTATCTATAAAACTGCCATTATTATTGTTTTCATCTATTAGCAAAATTGCATCTTCTTTTGTTGCTTTATCGCCTAACTTTATCAGGTTGATATTCCTATCCAGCAAGTTTAAAAGTGAATTTGCTTTGCCTTCACTATATATACTCTCGGAATATTCTCTGTTACTGAAGTCTACATAATACTTTTCAGTCCCATGCCTCCAGGTCATATTAGAGATATTCTCACTTATAAAAGATTTACGTTTGATGTTTTCTGAATAAACAGATAAGTCTTTTAAGTTTTGTAAATTTCTTTGTCCATCTTGCATGAGATAATAGGAAAAATATCCCCCATAATATGATGATATAGTAAAGAAGCCATCTACTTTGAAATCAAAGGATTTTGCATTGCTGCTTAAATCAATTTCAATATTGCCACCAGAAGAATTATCCGAAGCATTAGAATTTATTTTTGCTCTGCCAATTTGTGACCAAGTGATATTTTTAGTTTCAATTAACTGCATTCTTTCATAGTCTGAATAAAAGTTTATGTTTAGAAACCTTTCATTAGCGCAATTTATATTATCATTTGATGCCTCATTGTCAAGTATAAATTTTTCTATTTTAATTTTATCAGGCCCAATTGTATAATCTATTTTACCTTTTATACCACCACTTATGTTGCTATAGTCTGCACCAAATGGGCCTATTTTATTTAGTGGGTAAAAAATTTTGCCAGTGTCAAAAGTAATTTCCTTCAATTTAGATTGTTTAGAATTGATATTTTTATCATGTGAGTCAATAACATTTAGACTGTAATCAATACCTTTCTGAGCTAGCTTGGGTTTTAGGATCTCATTAATTTTGCTTTTGAGAGTTGATGTGCTATGGCCTGTTGTTCCATCATTCGCAATGTTTATATCAATTGCAGTTCTTTTAAACAAGTCCAGTGCTGCATATGGAGGAAGGTTTTCTCCTTCTATATCAATGTATGCCAATGCGGAGAATTGAGAAATAGCTAAAAATATTATTATTAGAATGCCAAGTTCAATTGATACTTTAGTTCTCCTTGCTATGTTTTTTCTGTAGAATTGATTATAGAATTGATTTATGTGGAGCTGTATTTTATAAAATTGTTGTACAAAAAGCTCTGCTATGTATTTTTGTCCTAATCCGCTATTATAACACCTGCCTTTAATAAAATGTAAATTCACATTATTGCAAATATCTATACTTCCTTTATTTCTGCTTAGTTTTTCTTTATTCAATTTATCACCATCCTGTTGCAATAGTTCTTCGTATATCAGAAGGAGTTAGCAGCTCTTTAATTGTTTCATCCTCAGGAATGTACTCTTCAGCAATTAAGTCAATTCTATATTTCCCCACATCATACCACCACAGTTCTACAACGTTATCATTATCATTTTCTACTATTAAACGTATTTTTTCTTCTGGTAAAAAAGGATTAGCTATATCACCTGTAAAAATATGTTGATTGGTTTCATCAGAAAAAATGCTGCTTCCCTTGGCATCAATTTTGTTATTACTGTTGTATCTGCAGTACCAAAATCTTTTCCCAATAATATCTCCATCTGGAGAATAGGATTTATCATGTATTTCTACTTTGCCAAATTTGCTTTTAGTACTGTCAACTGGATTATCATATTCACGTAAATTAACTTTCGGTGCTTCGAGAATTACAATGGGAGGTTCATCCTTTTTCACTGTTATTGTTCCCTTTAAGGTAGCATTTGCCGGATAACTATTTGTAATTGACAAGGTTACTCTGTAGACACCAGAATTTCTTGCTTGAAAGTAAAATTCATCTTGTCCATTTAATAATGCTTGGTCTAAATCTGAAGAAATTTTGGTAACTGTACCATCGCTAAGCTTTACTCCAAAATCCCATGTTGCACCAGTGTCAGTAACAGGTTCTATATACCACTTAGTCTTACTCCAAATTATTGGATAACGGTTAGGAGTATCGCTCATCCTTGCACTTATTGTTATTTTTCTATTTTCTTTTATTTTTCCTGATAAATTAATGTTTGCAGTTGGTGTAGGCGGTGTAACCTCTATTTCATGGGTGTTACTGTCAGTTAAACCATTACTGTCTGTTACAGTCAATGTTATTGTGTATTTACCAGGATTAGCAAAGGAAATAATGCCATTTACCTTATCTAAGCCTGTCGACCAGCTATATGATTTGATTACTGCATCTGTCTGCTTACAATATGAACGCTCCCCAGAAATAGCGAACTCATTACCAGCTTTAACTTTATCCGGCGCATCAATTATTGCTTTTGGTCCTTTTAATTCTTGATACCAAAAGTAGATATATGCATTTGAATTTGATTCTGATAATGTGATTCTTTGAGATATAATATTCGGCTGCATTAATGCTTTTGAAGGTATTGCTTGAGTTGAGCCTGTATATGTTGAATATGAACCTTTTATAGAATAATTGTTAATATCTGGGCTGGAAATGTCTTTAGGCGTGTCATATGGAATATTAGGTAAAACACTGGAGGATAGGATAGAATTTGTATTATAATCAATGCATTTAATGTATATATTGCCTGTATCAGGCTTTGGTGCTATTACATGAACTGTATGTATTTTTGACTGTGCAAGTACTGAATCTTTATCTGATGCAAGCTCAGTATTCCTGCCTTTAATCTGAAAGGTATAGTCTTTTACTTGATCTAATGTTACTGCAGTTTCATACTCCATTGGAATATTTATGTCTTCATTTGGATTTTGCTGCTCCTTACCGTAAAACTTACCATCAACGAAGGCTCCTATATGGTGGCAGCCCGTACCAGTGCCTTTCAATGTAACTGTAGTACCCTGTATAACTGTTGTATTATCTTCTGGAAGATCTAGAACTACATCGGGGGGAGGTAATGGCTCGGCAGCAAGCGTTAAACTTAGTTCAAAATATTCACTTTTTGTATTTTCCTTAAATGACTCAGAAAACTCTGTAAAGTTGCCATGCTTAATGCCTTTTGTATCGGTATATTCTATATCATTTCTGCAGTCTGCAAATACATTTTGAGGTGAATTAATTCCATTAGAATATGTTCCCATTGGTATAGGTTTTCCGTCGGTGTACTTATATTTTAGTATCTTTGCATTTGCATGGACGATACAGCCTGCTTTTATTATTTTATCGTACAATCGTTTATTACTTACAAGATCTCGTATTGATTTACCACCCGCAATTCCTGTAAATTCCCTTGTCCAACCTGTAGTAAGCGGAAAGGTATAAGTTCTTGTGCCACCACTTGTGTTTATACTGGATAACGGCACATATACCGAAACAGGGGTTGACGATACATCTTTATTGCTAAAAGTGAAATTCCATCCGATGCAAAAGGCTTGAAGAGGGGAATTGGAGGGGATGGAGTCGACGGTCATTGAAAGGGCTTGGTGCTTTGAATTGTCAGTGTCTAAGGATAGAATACCTGTTTCACCAATATCACCACCAATAGCAAATACAACTTCATTTGTACTAAATAATACTATAAAAATTAAACTTAATTTAATAATTAGTTTTTTAACTTTATTCAGATTTTTATCCTCCTTTATTTAGATATGATCTCTCGGAATCTTTAAGTCTTGATTTATCGGGCTTTCAGATTCCTTTTTTATTAAAATCCCCCACTTTTTTTGTCATAAACACTTGACAAAGCCATCGAAAAATGTGGCGCTTCGCGCCCTTGGTGACAAGACATATTTTTCGATTGGAGGCGATTTTTTGTTACCTATTAATTCTGGCGGTCATGCCGCCTATCAACACTTTGTTGTTGAAATGCTTCGTAAATATTATCCTAATCCCGATGCGATTGCCCGCTCTACATGGGATATCATTGACCGTTTCTGGAACATAGATCTTTCATACACGGATGTCTGTCTGAAAAACAAATATTCTGTTTTGGGTCCAAAGCCCAGAACTCCTTCCTGTATGCATCGTTCCTATCTGCTTTCTCTTGACTTTAAAGTGACTTCCATCACGGACTGGTCAGCACAGCTTAAAATTAATCCTCTTTATGCCATCCTGAGCGGTTTTAATGTAGGTGATACTCCAGGTGTTGGTACTTTTTATGACTTCTTTGACCGTCTTTGGGATTCAGATGAGGACAATCTTTCTTCTCATCTACATCCTTTAAAAACATCTGTTAAGAAGCCTAAAAAGAAAGGGGAGAAAGCTTCTCCTGTTGAAAAAACAACCGTAGAGCAACTGCTTAAAGAGCTGGAAGAAACAACTACTTCTATTGAGCAACAACCTTATGGTTCCCTTTTCAATATCTATAAAAATGAGTTCCTCAATATCTCTATACAAAAAGGTCTCATACATCCTAAAAATCTATCCCTTGCAGGAGATGGTACTCCTGTAGTTACTTCCGCAAGAGAACGAAAACACAGAGTCTGCGATTGTGTTTCCAAAGGCATTACCGGCTGCATTTGTGACAGGTACTTTTCACAGCCTGACTGTGACATTGGTTGGGATTCATCAAGAGACTGCTTCTATCATGGTTATGACCTTTACATGTTGGTTAACTCTGATTCTGAAAGTGACCTTCCTGTATTTCCCTTACTTGGTCCTGCATCAAGGCATGATTCCCATGGATTTCTCCATACATTTTTTCGTATGAAGAGCTTTCTTCCTGACTTTAGCGTAAACAAACTTCTTCTTGATTCTGCTCATGATGCAATGCCTTTATATAAATACTTTAAGCATCAGGGAATCACACCATTTATTGACTTAAATGAAAAGCGAGGAATCAAAATTAAATACAAAGAGGACTTTATCATTGGCAAAGATGGTATCCCCATTTGTAAAGCCGGTAGGAAGATGAACCACGATGGCATTGAAAAAAGCAAGTACCGTATTAAATTTCGCTGTCCACTGGCAAGTAGAAAATATGGCTGCTCTTGTGAACACCCCTGTTCTGATTCCAAGTATGGAAGAACTGTACATCTTGCAATGAAAGATAATCCAAGATTGATCAATATACCACCAAGAAACAGTA
Source organism: Bacillota bacterium (assembly GCA_023395575.1). Classification (GTDB taxonomy): domain Bacteria; phylum Bacillota; class Clostridia; order Acetivibrionales; family DSM-1351; genus Ruminiclostridium. The sequence continues at coordinate 17,337 of JAEWZA010000380.1, read as the reverse complement.
AAGAATGGAAAACGGAGTACAATGCAAGAACTTCTGTTGAGCGTTCCAACAAACGCCAGAAATTAGACTTTTTATTAGAAAGCGGCAGACACCGCTCTACCAAGATGTGGTACTGCCGCCTCTATAACATCTTGATGCTACAACATCTTGATGCCTGGGATCTGCCTTTTGAGTCAGATCTCAAAAAATTGATTTTGCAAGCCGCTTAATCAATACATATTTATTTTAAAACATAGTGGCAGCTATGTCTATTTCTTATGCGCATTTTTTTAATTTTCCACCTCTTTAATACTTTTTTCGGATAATATTCACTTTTCAAAGTTCCTCGCCCGATAGGGCTACCATAATCTCTCAAGATTCCGAGAGATCATAGATAATCTAATTTGAGAAATTTTATCCATTCTCGTAGTTTTTAATCCACTTTTATCAGGATAAAAACTAATTTGATAATCCTGCTCATACCAAACATTAAGTTTTGAAGGACTATTTGTAGAACCTACTATTTCTGAATTAAGAACATTAATACTTGTTGGACTTGAATATCTATATTTGATTGTCCCTCTAAGTGCTAAAGAGCAATTTTCAGTATAAACTATAAGGGCCTCACTGGTAATGAAGTTACCTTCTGAAACTATTGTATTTTTCTTAACTGAATTAATTTGGATTTGAAGATAATTATTAATGACATTACTCTCTAAGACTGATTTTAAAGTATTCTCTAATGATTTTAAATCTTTATAATTAGCATTGGCATATGCATTTACATACTTACTCCCCACCCTTACAATTTCATCAGCAAACTCTTCCTCTGTCATATCATAATCTTTTCCCCATCCACTTAAATATCCTGATTGATCAATTAAATACTTATTACTCTCATAAACCGAGCCCTTATACAAGCCTTGAGTATTATTGAGCAGCTCAGGTGAAATATCCTTGACACTCTCTTTCCAGGCTGCATATCTTTCTGCTTCTGCCTTTTCCTCTAGTGCTTGTTGCTCCTTTTGTTCCAATTCAGATATTTTTGCAGCTTTATAGCTTTCGGCATCAGCCTTATAATCAATTAGGTTAACAATTACTGCTGCCACTTCAGAACGCTTTATATTATTTAATGGATAAAAATACCTCTGCCCATTTACAATAGAACCAAGCATTAAATACTCTTCAAAAGCTCTATTTGAATACCCCATTTCTGATTTAACATCTATATATGGAGATGTGCTTGTAGTACTCTCTTCTAAATCAATTGACCTACATAGCATTTCTACAGCTTCCTGTCTTGTAATAGCTTTACTAGGATAAAATACTGTATCCTTGTCAATAATATTTGCTACAACAGCTGCTGCGAGCCATTTGCTTGACCAATGATTTTGAGTATCTGTAAATGTATATCCTTCTATCTGCGTTAAGCCATTTGCTTTGCATAGAAATGTTACAAACTCAGCTCTTGTGACAGAATTATTAGGTCCATATTTATTGTTACCTATTCCTGCTGTTATTTTTAAGCTTAAAAGCCTGTTTACATATCCATAATACCAAGAGTTATTAGCCACATCAGAAAAAGCTTCTACTTCATAAATTGCTGAAATATTTGTCAATAAAACTATTACAATCACTAATAAAATAGATAATGTTCTTTTTAATCTCCTCACTTTTATGTCCTCCCTAATTAGCAATAAATTGCTTATAAAATAAACTTAACAATTCACATAGATATGGCGTTAAAATATATTAGTTTGATTTAGCCCTATTCTGTACGGAATATATTTTGGTCATTAGCATACTAAACTTAATTCCCCATTTAATCTTTTTTTAATCATATAAGCTAATTTAATTGAAGTTCCCACGGAGCTGTTATTATAGGCATTGTGTCTGGAACCCTTGCTATATATGCGATATTAACCGTCTTTGTCTTTCCATCCCATGTAACCTTTGCACCTAAATTTTCATAAATAAACCTTAGTGGCACAAATGCCCTTCCTCCAAAAATTTCTGGTTTGCATTCCATCTTTATTTCCAAGCCATTGACCAAGGCACTGTCTTGTCCAATTTTTATGTAAATAGTTGTGCTCCTATTCCTAGCTTGCTGCTTAACAACTATAGAATTTGTGGTTGGGTACCATTCTACTGTAGTGCCCGACTCCTTCTCTAAATCTAAAGCCTTTACAAGTATTCTGCCATTTACATTCATAGTATTGGCCTCTAAAAGCTGCGAATTGCCGTCAATATTAATATTTATACTTCCCTGAGAAGTCGCATATGATGGAATACCAGTTAATAAAATAGAAAAACTCAAAATCATACAAAATAAACTTCTTAACATTACTGAAAAGTACTCCTTTTACTTAGTTGAATTTTCTTTTGAACTGTCTATTTTTATAGTGGAAAACTTGAAAGAATAATAAAATAATTATTTAGAAATTATAGAATCTATGCTATTAGGTTCCTATCTAGAATTTTGCAAAACAAAAAAGCATAGAAATAAATATGACAGGTTTTTTAATACTAAAAATATTATATCACCCATTTTTACAAATTTAAAGTATTTTTTTAATAAAAATAGAATTGTTTTTTTCATACAAATGACAGAATATTTAGAGATATAAAACATTACAAATGTCTTGCAGTTCTTTTGGCAACAGACCGTAAAAATTTTAGCACCAATAAATTGTTATGTAGAAAGTCAAATTATTTATTTTTTATTGAATATACCATAAGCTGTAATTCTCTATAGGATGCTCCTTTACCAGAATAATCTGAAAATGTATCAATTATTACCATTTGACGTTGCTGCAATATTTCTTCGAGTTCAGCTTTTGAATATAAACGTATAGAATCAGCTTCAAATGGTTTAGGTTTTTGGGCAATTTCCCCAAATAATATTTCACAGCCTCCAAATAACATTCTACGCTTCTCTTTGTCCCAATCAAACTCTGATAATGATAAAGCTTTAGTTCCAATATCCCAACATTTATTTGGAAAAAAATGCTCAGCATGTTCTGCATTACATATATCCATAAAATGCTTTCCACCTGGTTTAAGAGCATTAACAACTATATCAAAGATCTTTAAATTTTCTTCGTCGTTTTCAAGATAACCAATCGCACCATCAGCTAGATTCAAAACAACATCAAATTCATTCTTAAATCGCAGTTCTCTAATATCAGAATGAATAAATTCAACATCTAAGGAAGACTCTCTAGCTGAATTTATTGCATCCTCTATATAATCCTTTGTAATATCTACTCCAACCACTGAAAATCCTCTTCGTGCAAAAGCTAAAGAATGTCTTCCAAATCCACATGCCAAATCAAGAATTCGTTCGTTCCCCATTAATGAAAGTGTTTCAATAATAAAATCTACTTGTTTTTCTGTCTCTTCAACCCAAGATTGATTTTTGATATCAAGAGTCCAAATATTTTTATACCAATCAGCATTTTTAAGTTTCATTTTAACCTCCATCTTTCTGAATGTATAGGAAATTTAACCGACACTTTGATTATATTCTATAAATATACTTTTGCAATTTATCGAAATATTCTCCAACATGAACCCCATCAACCAATGCATGATTAACCTGTACAGAGAATTGCAATAAAACACGGTTATTTTCCGAAAAATACTTACCCCAAGAAATCCTCGGTACTGAATCATTTTTGTTAAGCGAAAAAGTATGTGATATATGCGTAAACGAAACCCAAGGAATGCAAGTGATATATACAAAATCTTCTCTTCCCGCAGTTTCACTTAGGGGAAAATAATCTCTTTGGCTTTGAGATTTTTCTTTTGCATAATTAACAAATTCTAAAATATTGTCCTTCATATCTACTGTAACTAATTTGAACAAATCATCTTCATTTCCATTTAAATCAGTAAACGAAGGGTTCAATTTATCATGCAAAACCACTTTACCATCTCTTATTCTATAGCGGAAATTAACTATTTCATTTGCAACATAAGTAGACGCATGAATCATGGCATAGTAAAATGAAATCTGCTTATTTCTCACAAAATTAAGAAAATTAGTTATGTCAATATTAGCACAAATATTATATTGAGCATAATCTGACCTATAAAAAAAGTCAAAGTGCTGTTTTCTTTTCCAGTTATCCATATCTATATATTCCACACTTATCACTCCATTTATTATATTTGTGTGTACATTCTAACTATAAGCTATAAAATTAATCAATAAATTCTCCTGAGTTTCTTATTAAGAAATTTTTCTATTCCAAATATTTATCTTGTATTTTTCTCACACCACACAATACCACAAAATTTCGAATAGAGCAAACTTAACAAACTATAAAATATTTTAACAAATCACCACTGCTAGCTGGTTATTTACCGGGACTAGACAACCTTCCACATGTACAGCAATCTCCTCAACTAGCACGCTCAAATTCCTTAATATAATTTATTCAAACTGATTGTATTAAAACATCACTAATAGCTCGTCCTATATAACGGAATAACATTTATAACCGGAACTTCATAGGGATGAATTTTCTTTATAGCATCTACTGTGGCATCAACTTTTTCACGTAAGCAAGTAACTTCTACTTTTAGCTCTGTCTCTGAACATAATTCATTTGCCTCACCTATATATGGGTTGCTCCCTGAAAGAGGTCTCCAAAAGCTATTAACCTTGCTGTAGGATAAACAGCTATCATAGTTTCCAATATGGCCTGCATCCACACCTTGTAAGGCTTTTTGAAGCTCGGTAAAGTGGCTATCTGGTATAAATATTTCAATTTTGCAATATATGAATTCATTCATAGTAAATTCTCCTCAAAATATATGATTAGATTGCAACTCTAAAAGATGAATTATATTTTTTATAATATATAATATAACAAATAGTAATCAACATATTGCTTGCTATTCTAATTCCACACGCTATTATGAAAACCCTTCAATATATTGTACTTGTATATAGCCTTCAATTTAAAGTACTTCACACCTGTCTGTATATACTCAATATTCTGAGTGCTTTTCATTCAATTTTTTAAGACTAATCCTTATTTCAGCTTATTCTCATTATCATTAATCACTGTCATAGTATGTTAGTTTTCTATAATAAAAACAGGTAACTCCTGAAGGTTATTCTTCGATGGAGAAAGATCAATATTACCCGCTCTTGAAGGCATAAACAAAAAGCGCGACGGCCTTCTGAGAATATTTTTGCCATTGAGTTGCAGAACTGTACTTTTGTCCATTTCTTCAATGTTACCAATTTCAATATGCTTAGGGTCTGAAAAATTTACGAACTCAGATATTGTTTTTTCAAAATTCCTCAGCTTAGTCTCTATTGATTGCTCATTCTTTGGTATTGGTTGCTGGTAGATTACTGTTTCCCAAAAGTCTTCAGAGAACACCTCATCTTTTAAATACTTTTCAGAAAATGTAGTATTGATAATATCATCTTCTGAAATAATACCCCTCATATCTTCAGGCATAAATTCATTTTGAATACTTAGCATTGACTGTAATGATTCCCTAGTCTCTGGAGCAACATTTCCAGTAACAAGCTGAACCTTTAGATCTTCAAATTGCTGTTGAAACATCGCTTTTACTTCATTAATCGCATCCTCATTATTCATAATATAATCTATAACTTCATCCTCCATACCTTGTTCCTTTAATGATAAAGGAACTATACTTTGCATCAATAATCCAAAATATTCATCTAATGCCTTTCTCCTTTGTTCATCATTGCCATAAAGTAAATTTCGCATAATCCGTAAAGTCTTTACTGACTCATATCCCATTACTCCAGGTGCACAATTTGATTGTATCCTTGTTAGTCTATGTGCTATATAGTCATCTATTTCAATACTTTTTATAGCTTTAATAGTGTCATTGTAAGGATTATATAGCACTAACTTTCGAGGTTCATTTTTGGGCCTTTTATCAATGTTCTGATGTAATAAAAAAGCGTATATTAGCAGTTCTCCTCGCGTCCACCAAGAGTCAAGATAGTCATCAGTCCCATAAATCCATAGTTCATCACAGTGCATTATATATTCTCGGTCAATAATGGATAACAACTGCCAGGTTCTTTGTTTTGTATTAAGTTCTGTAGAATAAACCAGGCTTCCGTCTTCCAGGTATTTACTTGTTTTACGTTTTCCATTATGATATAGCCCTTGTTCAACTCTTGCAAATAATTCCTTCAGTGAATATTTACAATTGTCAAACTCAGAAATATTAAATCGCTTTGCTGCTGTAAGTATTAAATTTAGCTGCTCTTCGGAAATATTAGTGCATATACTTTTTATTTCATGGCTGAATTCATTTGTCTCAGCGTCATAAAACTTATTCGATATACTTCGCAACTTTAATATAATGTCTGAGGGAATAAGCTTCTCTAAGTAGTCAAAAGATTCTCTATTTAGCATTATTGTTTTCCTATACTGATATCGGGTGCGAAAGCTTATAAATACATTTATTTCTTCATTTTTTTTACGATAATTTTGTTCTATTGTCCTATTTGCAGCTTTTTCAAATCCTTCCACACCTTTTTCCAATGGATTTACCCTATGTGATAAATCAATACTGTCAAGTTTTTTAGAAACCCAATCAATAATTTCAGCATTTGATTTTATAGCTGTTCCATAGTCAGGATACCCACCATCATCTACACCATAAAAATTTATTGGGAGATAATTTCTGCTGACTACCCATATGCGGTCTAAGCTTTTTGGATATTCATTCGCAATATCAAAATTATTAATGGAATTATTCTCACCTTCTCTTGTAGCATCAAAGATTACAATATCATCATTTAAACAGGAATTTAAAAATTCAAGTTGTCCAATTTCATTAACAAACCTGTTATGCACTGTTAAGTCAATATCTTTTTTATGTAATACTTTTTTTATTTTTGTAAAATCCTCGTTTCTAAATAGTGCAAAGTCAGATGAGGAGAGATGTACCCCTTTTTTTTCACCTATTAGCTGTACTATTGCTATAGCAAGTTCAATACCTTTTTCACTTCTATTTGGGTATATTGAAATAGAAAATTTACTCATTGATTATCTCCTTCCTTGTCATTTTGATTTAACTTTGAAATGCCATTTAAACCATCGCTTTTTACATTTTCATAATCAACTAAATAAACATTCATTAGTCTATCTCTTTCCTAATGTTATAATATTTTCTAATCAAAACATTATTAGTGTATATAATATTTAAAATGTCCTTATTATCACTATAAATTCTACATATTAATCTTGATACCCTTTAAAATATAGTATTTTTTTACTTATTTGTAATTAAAGTGGGCAAAATAATAGAAATCATGATACTTTTGAATTACCCATTGAAGTATACTAGGTTTAAACCACATCAGCCTTTTTCCCCAAAGCCCAAACCATAATTAAACTTGCTAAATGCTCTTTATTCTGAATAATAATCATATCCTTCCAGTGAGCTTGCAACAGCTAGTTTTAGATTTTCTTATGTTGTCAAAAATGAATATACCTCACAATTAGAATTCAAGCAAAAAACCGCATACAATGAGATTTGTATGCGGAAAATTTGTTAGTATTGTTGTAAATTAGTTTATAGGGTATATAAAATAATGCATAACAAATAATTCTGTCTACTTATACTCTAATGCATTATTTAAAACATTGTATTTTGCCTGTACATTCTTTATTATTTCTGTATTATTATAAGATAGACTTGCATTAAACTCTACTGTATTATTATCAATCCACTTTAATTCGCCATTGCCACTATAAGTTTCTTTATCTGCAATTAAAATTTGCTTTTTATCTCCATCCCACTGAACAATTTTATTGAGAGCTTCAGAGACTAAACGTATTGGTACATATGTAGTTCCATTAAAAATGAATGGTTCTTCAGACCTTCCGTTTACATCCTTAGTTTTTATTTCATTTCCATCAATGAATATTCTTATATTATTATAAAATACTGATATATTTGTACCAGTAGCTACTGCAAAAACAGTATTACAAAATATAATAGTTGCAAAAGTAACAATAACCCCTGATAAAAAAGCTTTACAATTATTAATCATTAATTTCCCCTATTATATAAATATTTGTTGTATAAAATAATTACTTAAAAATCTACTTATTTTACCGACCAAAATAAACAATTTGTAATTTAAGTAATCCATTACAACAAATACTATATATGGAACACAGTTAGTCAAGTTACACATTTGTCATAATTATAATGAAAAACTGGACATTGAATCATTATTCTTCAATAAATTTCACCAATTCATCGTTAAATTTATCGCGCTCATCATAGAAAGTCGCATGTCCGCTGTATTTAAATGGTATAAGTTTTGAATTTATAATACTTTGATTTTGTATCTCACCTAGTGTAAACGGAACAACTTTGTCGTGGATACCATGAATAATTAAAGTTGGGACATTTATTGTTTTTAGATCAGAGAATAACACCTCATTTATCCAAGTATTTGCAATAGCTGCCGTTGACCACCCAGCTGCCTGTAATCCTATTTGAAAGAACCAATCGGATAATGCTTCACTTATGCGCTGGTAGAAAAATATATCACCGAAATCCTTAAGCATTTTAGGCCTATCATTATATGTTCCTTGAATAATTTGTAGAACCATTTCTTCGTCTATACCATAAGGAAAATTAGGACGCTTTATTAAACTGGGAGCAGCTGCAGCAAAAAGAGCTAGCTTCGAAACCCCATATCCACTGTGTCTAGCCATATATCTTATTGCTATAGCTCCACCAGTTGAATGTCCTCCAAGTGTGAAATGTTGTAATTTAAGTGCATTAACCACACATCGAACATCGTCTGCCAATCGATTATAATCGTATCCTCCCCAAGGCCTATCTGAATTACCGAATCCTCGTGTATCAATACCTATGCATCTGTATCCTAACTTGGGAAGCTGGTTAAACTGATATTCAAACAAATTACTGCTTCCAGGCCAGCCATGTAGAAATAATATTGTCCTCATTCCCCCTGGGTTAAGATCCTCTACGTAGATGTTCACATTTGCTTCAACAGTAACATAGTATCCCACAAATACCTCCATTTATTAAATTTCTTCACCTATAATATTTATTCTCATAAACATATAATTATGAAGGATTGAGAGAAAAGAATGCCAGTGAATAATTACTGCTTTCAAATCTCCCTCCAATTATTAAAATTATACTCAATCACTATTAAGCCATTAGCCCCCTCATCATCTACAGCTTCTCCAAGTGCTTCAATGCTGTCGTTGCTGTCATATACTATAACCCTATTAACCATTAAATCAATAATGTTTTTGTTAATTCCTTGAGTTTTAATTTTATTTATAAAATTATCAATAATTTGCAGCTTATCAAGTTGTTTATTTTGCTCTGTTCTAAGCCTTTCCAGCTCTTGATTAAGCATTCTTATTCTGGCTTCTATCACTGGATTCATTCTTGCAAAAAGCTGCTCGGATATTTTTCCTTCAAGTCTATCGCTATATAGTACATCTTGCTGCTTTTGCTTAATAACTATTTGCTGTTCGACCTTTTGTAGCTTTTCCTTAATTTGCTGCTCCTGTTCATTAAAATCCTCACAATTCAAGCAAAAACTATCAATAAGAGTTCTGTTTGTAAGCATATCCAGCAATTCCTTATTAATCACATCTATTATTGTCTGTTCAGAAACATAATGACTAGAACAACTCTTACACCCATTTTTTGCATAAGAACTGCAAATGTAGCCAGTTGGTCTGTCTTTGCGTACTCTGACATACATTGCTTTACCGCATTTACCACAGTAAATTAAATTGCTCAAAAAATGTGTTGTATTTCTGTTATAGCCAAGATTTGAACGCTTTTTCGCCCTAATTTTCTGAACCTCTTCAAAATCCATAGTATTAACTATTGGCTCATGTGTATTGGTTGTAATTATCCATTTTTCAAAGGGTAGACGCCTGGTTTTTTTATTTTTGAAGCTTATCTTTTCACTTACACCCTGTACTGTATCTCCAATATATACACGATTGCACAAAATTCGCTGTACAGACACTTGATTCCATGGCGTAATAGGAATGTCTGAATTTTTCGAGGAAGGTGAAGGATATCCTTTCTCATTAAGGATATTAGCAATTGCAGCATAGCCGTATCCTTTTTTGTATAGATTAAATATTTCTTTAACAACATGGGCTGTTCGGGTATCAACTACAAGCTTGTTTTTCTCATTTATTGACTTAACATAGCCATATGGAGCATTACCTATGTATTCACCTTGCTCTATCTTAAATCTAAGATTTGCCCTTATTTTTTTAGAAATATCTCGCACATAGCGTTCATTAAACCACGTGTCAATTCCCACAGTTTCATTATCCTTAATGCTGTCATACCTTCCATCTGATGTTATCACTCGAACTCCATATTCCTCTAAAAAGTCCAAGAATAGAAGCGTTTTGGCATTGTTTCTACCCAATCTTGATAAATCCTTTAAAACAATGAGATTAACATTACAGGCTAATACATCCTTTTTAAGCTCATCAAGCGCCGGTCTTTCAAAGCCTGCACCAGAAACATTATCATCCACATATGTTTTATAAATAGTACCTAGTTTATTTCTTGCAACAAAATCTATTAGCAGTCTTTTTTGGGTTTCAATTGTCTCTAAATTTTCATCATTTTCATCCCTGCTCTGTCTCACATATATACCAATATGATAATTAATATCAGGTTTATTAAACCCTAACATAGCAACTGCTACCTCCTTATTTCTTCCGATAATTATTGCTGTTAAATTAACAGAATACTTAATTTTTGAGTTCGACTTTTCCACCGAAGTCTTCAAAATGTATTGTATATTTAGCTTTAATGGGTAACAGTATTTTTTATTCCAATGCTTTTTTCTTTTCTATATCTTAAGAGCTATTATTTGGTAAAGCAAATCCTTTACGCTTATTTTTCCTTTATAGATATTATGGATCTTATGTGATTTTGTTTTTGCCATTAGCCAGACCTCTTTCCATTGCTCAATATAAATATTGAGAATATATAAGTCCTATCTAATTATATTCACTATGTTTGAATATTAAAATTTGTCCATTGAATTAAAGTTAGATATGTACTCTGAATGGTCAATGTGCCTTAACCAAAAATATTGTCTGTGTACTTTGGTATTTCATTTTCCAACTTCTTAACTAAATCAAATTTTGCTACTCAAATAATTGTTAGATTCATAGGTAATAGTCTATAGTACGAGCGTTTACAATCATTGCTACATAATGAATAAATATGTTATACTTACTTTATATCAGTATTTTCGCCAGTATACGTCATAAGAGTGAGGGTATTAAACCAGTATGAAAAAATTTAAAATATCTCTATTCGAATAGAAAATAACGAAATACAACACTCTTTCATAAAAATGATAAACCCTACGAACAATTGTTATCTTATTATTGAGGAGGAATCATGTCGATGAAAATAAAACATATCTCAGTAGTGCTTATAGTGGTTTTTGTTATAAATTTATTCGCAATGCCCATAAACGCAGAGAATGTACAAAACGAAAATGCAAAACATCTGATTAACGGTTTAGTTCCTAAAGATAGCATGTATTACAACAATCATACATATCTAGCTTTTACAGGGAGTTTTAATTGGTATCAGGCAAAAGATCTTTGCAAGTCAATGGGGGGATATCTTGTTACTCTTGATACTTATGAGGAGCAGATTGCGGTTATGGGACTTTCTGACCTTGGATGGACAGGTGCATGCGCTTTTTCTGACGGTTATACCAGAACGTGGGGTTGGGACCATCCTGGTCCTAGCATCGGAATAATGCACGAACCTGTACCGGGCATAGAAGATGATGTATTCTATTATACACCATTAAATAATAACATATGGGATGAGTCATCTAACGAGCCTAACTCATGGATAACTCCATGGGACCAGAATGTAGCAACTTTGAATAAAAATGGTCTTAATACATTAAGGCCATCAGATACTGATGGTTTCATATGTGAATTTGACTCCCCATTAGTGTTTTCGGTTGTTGATTTAAATTTTGATATGAACTTTAATTTTGAACTTGATTGGGGCTATAACAAGGTTTGGGGAGAGTCGCCATCAAACTATATAAGTGGTTTGCCACAAAGTTTATGGACGACTTTTGGGAAAACTATTTTTACGCCCGAATATCCCAATAACGCCCAAGAACATTATAATTTTAGGGGATATTCAATTAATAAAAATACAACCCCTATTTGGCTGAACAGTCCTTCGGCACTACATACGGATGGCTCAAAATGTTATATTGGAGAAACCGTTTTGGACAAGCCTGTCGTAACTCTATATGCTGTTTGGGAGAAAGCAGAATCTACACCATCTGATTTGGAGTGCTTTGCCGCAAGTATGTTTGCTTATGCTAAGAAACTAGAAAAGGGGAAAACGGTAACTGAGACCCTTAACCTGCAAGAAAACCTTACATGGATAGACATAGACAATGATTTACCACTTTTTAAGGGGAATGGTCATGTCACAATGCGTGATTTCATGAACGCAGTGATCGGAGGATATATTGTTGACGATTTTGTGCGTTATGATGAAGGCTCAACATTTTCGGCAGTTCACCTTGTAAACGCTAATGGGAATAGTATAATCGCTTACCGTGGGACAGAACACAAAATGCTTGAAAGTATAAATACCGATTATTTAATGGGCTCAGGGGTGCTAAACGTACAATTCGGACATGCAATTAACTTTTATAACAAACACGCACAAGAGAACCCTATCATAACAGGTCACTCTTTAGGAGGTGCATTAGCTGCCCACGTAGGTATTTTGAGAGATGTTCCTTGTTGCACTATTAACAGTGCACAAGGCTTTTCAATTCCAATCACATTGATATGGAGACATGGTGGAGTGTCAGAAGCCAATGAATCTTTTTCATTTACCTCTAATCTATTAAGAAATTTTATCAACGACTATTATGATAAAGAAATAATTCCAGATACCGCTTCGTTTGATGAAGAGTGCGCTATTGTACTTTCAAAATATGGCTTTTACGACTACCAACCTAAGCTACGCTCATATGCACACATATGGGATGATGTTTCAAAACCTAATAGATCTAATATGGTAGTTGATATATTCACAAGCGGATGGGTTGATCCATTAACCGCTCATAATATTGACAGAATGGTATTTTATGATGAAAATACAAATAGATTTTCAATCGCACCAACTACTAGACAATTTCCAAAAGTAGCAACTAACCAAAATGGTGTTGTTCCGTCTGCATGGGCATATGATGGTTATACAGAGGCTGAGAATAAAGATTTAATAACACCTGAATTAGATCAGAATTACCAAGGTGAAACAAATCGAGCAGAGTTTTGCCGTGCGGTTGTAAACTTTACCGAAAAGTATTACAATAAATCAATTATGACGGTTCTGAAGGAGCGCAACCTCAGCCCAATTATTTTTGCCGATACCGATGATGAGGCAATAAGTGTGGCGGCAGCCCTTGGCATTACGTCCGGCACGGATATGGCAAAAAAAATATTCAGTCCAGACGCCATAATTACTAGGGAACAAGCGGCGACTATGCTTGAGAATACATTGAAAGCTTTGGGTGCAAATCTTCATGCGCAGCCTACTATGTGGAGCGATGCTAAGTCTATAAGTCTTTGGGCACTAGACTCAGTGAACGCAATATATAACACTGGTATAATGAAAGGCACTAGTAGTACAACACAGACTTTCTCACCCAAATCGCCATTTACCCATGAGCAGACAATTGTAACACTGAATGGGCTGTGGAATTACTTGAAAAAGTGATACGCGTATGGAAAAATCCTACATAAATGGCACATAAGAAGAAGATTTATTAAGAATTATTTTACCAAATATATAAATGGAGATATAATATAATAAGCGTATACATATTTTTACTTAATTTTTCATATGAATGAAGTTTATAGTTTATTTAAAAATAATCCATTACAAATGGTGAAAATATTTTAGTAGAATAAACAATATGTTTTGCATGGATTCATCAGTACATAAAGTTAAAAAAGAGGAGAAAGATCTATGAAAACCACTGTAATTACTGGTAGTACAAGAGGAATTGGTCTTGAAATGGCAAAGGAATTTTTGAAAAACAATTGTAATGTTACTATCTCTGGCAGAGGAACAGAATTATCTGAAATTATCAAAGCAGAACTAGAACCCTTTAAGAAACGCTATATCTATATTCCATGCAATGTACAGAAAAAGAGTGATATACAAAACCTATGGGATAAATCAAAAGAACATTGGGGAAATATTGATATATGGATAAATAATGCAGGACAAAATACACCCCATGAGTTTATTTATAACACCGATGAAAGCTATGTGGATAACACAATAGCAACCAACATCAATGGTATGATTTACGGTTCACAGATTGCTTCACATAATATGTTGATTCAAAAAGGCGGTGCGATATATAGTATGGAGGGTCTAGGTTCTAACAATATGATACAAGAAAAAACCATTCTGTATGGTACAACAAAGCATGCGCTTACTTATTTTATGAAGGGGCTTGCAAAAGAACTTGAGGGAACCGGTGTTATTATAGGTAGATTATCACCTGGTATGATGCTTACAGATTTTATTACAAAAACACCTGATGGGAAAACTCCGGCAATCGAAAGCGATAAAAGATTTATAAAGCTATTTAACATTTTAGCTGATAAGCCTGAAACGGTTGCAAAATTCTTTGTGCCCAAAATTCTGAAGAATACCAAAAATGATGTACAATTTGAGTGGCTGACAAATGTTAAAGCTATAACTAGATTTATGACTGCACCATTTACAAAAAGAAAACTAGTTTAAAGTTCATCATGTTTCACACTTATACCATTTTTGCAAAGCAGAATGGTCTTATCTATTAAATTCTATTCAATTATCCTTTTTTCTGTAACCAATAAATCCAACGGTACATCATATTCTTCATAAGGTATTTTATCCAAAACCTGGAATTCATAACATATACCTATTTTATAGCATTCAGGTGATACATTACTCAAAAATCCATCATAATAGCCTGCTCCATAGCCCATTCTGTTTTTATTAATGTCAAATGCACTGCCAGGGACAATAACAGCATCTAGCAGAGCAGGCGTTATAATATTGCAATCCAGCAGCGGAGGCTCTAATATTCCATACTTACCAGCCTCTTTAAGCTCATCAAAGCTATTTACTTTCACAGCATACATACCCCTGGCTTCTTTTGTACTATTGGCAACACTAGGTACACTTACCTGCTTACCCTCAGATAGCCACATTTTTATTAATTCATGGGTATGAACCTCATTGCCAAAACTTACAAAGCACATAATACTTTTGGCACTTTTAATAATTTCTAGTTGTTTTAATCTTTCAGCAATAACCTTAGAAATATCTGTCACTTCATGTTTTTGAAGCCTGTTTCGTATAGCTATATAATTCCTTCTTACTTCATCCTTTAGAATATTATAACCTCCATGAGTCAATTGCTACAGGCTAAAAGTGTAAACCTTGTACCATTTAAGCAACTACTAATTTCTTGAAACTATTTATCAATAAACTATTAAAAAGTCTTTCCACCGATAAACCTTGTATTGTGCGAAATTTAATTTAATAATAGTATAAATCCGGTCCAAAAGATAATGCAAACATAAACCAAAAAATAGCTGAAATTACAAATGCTATTATCGAAACTGTGATTAATGCCCCACCATAGGATCTTCTATCTGCATCTCTATCATTGGCAATAAACACTAAACCAAAAATGATACCAACAATTTGCCCGATGCCTGGAATCAATACAACCAGAGCAGTTAGCATAACCTTTGTCCAATTGCTCAAACTATTAATATTTAGTGGATTGTTGTAGTTTAATAACATCTGTCTTTCCAAAGTGCTTATCTGATTATTATAAACTTGATTTCCCATTGAACTATATGCTTGTGGATTAGCTTCATTTCTTCTCCCAACACCACCATTTATATAGGCTTCTTTATTGGTAGCATTGTTTGCATTATATTTGTTTGATATATTATTACCTATATAATAAGCTTCATTATTTGCTGCATTATGAGAATTTATTGAAGCCTCTTTACTCGTTCTATTTCTATTTGATTCCACTTCCGCATTTCCAGAATTACTAAATCCAGCCTCAAGAGTAGGTTCTTCAGAAAATGACTGCGACTCAACAGAATTTATATTATTGTCCTGTGTTAAGCTCTCCTCTTGAATGTTGTTTTGCTCGTCCATGCCTTAACCTCCATTAGCCTCAATCGGCTAAATAATATAATTAAAAGTATCTCCTAATATGCACCTATGTATTATTTGCTCATAATATTATCCCAATTAATTCAATTTCAAATCTTAAAAACGTTACTGAGCAGTAGATGTAATTAAAACATTGTGCCACTATATAAAAATTAGAAGTTAAACTCTCAACAGATATTATACCATAACAGTATTAAATATGAATACAACTATTCATAAAAGTCAATTGCTATCGGCTAAATATCTGATGATATCAGCCGCTAATCTAGATTTGAGGCTAAAACCTCCTATATGCGAAAGTTGAACACTCTAGTTATATAGGTAAATAGTATAACTCTAAGAGCCCTTTTATAACATCATCATAGTTATCCTCTGTTATTCTATGCAAATATCCATTCTCCATATGTATATACATAGTAACCTTATATTTGTGAAAATTATCCATTAAAGCACTTATCATATCAATAGACTCTAAAGGATTGCAAAAATCACTTGTCCAGCTGTTAAGCTGCTCATTATTTACAAAATCTTTTTGATAATAACTAGATAAAAAGCTTTGTATTTCTCCTTGTAAATTTGACCATAAACTTATACTAATAGACATTAATTTATCCCCCAGGTTTAATTTTGTATAAAGCCAATTATTTGTTAAGCCCTTTTTTATGTTTCATGTAAATATAGTCTTTAAAATTTCTTTAGGTAAAATATTCTATATTGTAATATCATTTCGCATTTAGAAAAGACATATCTATAATAATAATTAGACAAACTTTAATTAATTCCTTTATGTAAATAATGCCATAGTAGTAGCTAAGTTTAGATTGTGGGATTATCAAAACGTAGCTTAGGTTAAATTGATAAAATGGATTTTGCAGTAAAACAAAAACCTCTGCATATCAGAGGTTTTTACAAGTATTTTATATATTATTTTGGCAACAAACCATTGATAAGTTTGAGCACCGATAGATTTTGTGGTGGGAAAGTTGATTTATTTATCAAAAATATTCTATTTTGCTAATAATTTTTTTGATAGTCTATCAACCT
>JAEWZA010000310.1 GCA_023395575.1 Bacillota bacterium | reverse complement strand
ATTTTTTGTGGATTATTATTAGAGAAACGGCTTTGTCTTTCACCACATTTAGGACAGGTTTCTGCTTGTTTGTCAATAATTGCACCGCAGTTATGACAATACTTTTCATAATCTTTTTTCATAATGAAATTTATTTGATTTGGCAAAGATAGAAAAAAGTTTATATATTTATCTAAAATATTGCCTTCTTAACGATAGACTTTATGTATTTTTGTATAAATTAATGTGAGTGCAGTGAATTGTATTTAAACCACAGTCAACGGCTTGGATTTTTTACTTTTGTTTTGCTTGTTTATTTTTCCGTCAGTTAAAATTGATGGCAATAGACTTGATGACAAAACTGTATAAAAAAGGGATGTAAGTATTACGCCCATATTATCAATCAATAATTTTACTACACGATGGGATAAAAATGTCTTGCACAGAAAATTTACACCTTATCCATGCAAGACATATGACCTGTGAGAGTAATAAGTAATTAGAAATGCAATCCTAAACGCAAGACAAGCATTGAAGGATTAATATCTTTGTATTTGAATTTCTCTTTTTCTGTTTCATCACCATAATCATATTTAATATCTCCCTGTACTTTAGCTTCACCAAGAGCATAATAATGCAAACCTACACTGAATCTGTCAGCAAAAAGAACTCCTCCTCCCAACTGAAAAGCAAAAGTGGTTTTTATGTCATAAGTTAAAGTTACCTCTTCATCATATGTATAAGAATAATAATAACCCCATTCATCATAATAATAGTCTATAAATGTACCTTCATAAGAGAAATCAGTTATCTTCCTTATATTAATACCTGCGGCAATTTCTCCAAAAAGCTTAACTTTATCATTTAAGCCATAAGAATAATTTAGTCCAAGCATTATGGGGATATTCATATATTTTGGCAGAGAATATTCAAAATTCTCGGCATCAGATTCAATTTCATCAAATACATCTTTGATGTCAGAATTCATGCCATTATACATAAAATCTACACTAGCTAAAAAATTTAACCCTTTAACAGAAGGAATTGCAAACTGAGACTTTATTCCCAAATTAAATCCTGTTGCAGCTCCAGCGTCAGAATTTAATTTATTATATTCTAATAAAGCCCAAGAGTTCTCATCACCCTCAGCAAAATCACCATTTGGGAATACACCTCCCGCATGGATAGAGAAACCCGGTATTTGTGCAAATACATTTGAACTAATAATAAGGGCAATAATTAATGCCACTAACATAAATTGTCTTTTCATGTCTTTTTGTATCTTGTTATCTCATCAGACTCATCGGTTTTTGTTTGTAATAAGTTGTTAAAAATATTTTAATTAAAGAATAAAACTTGCCTGCAAGATTAAAAACATTGACCTTGCAGGCAAATGTTTTTAAGGATTTTCCTGTTCACTTGACTTTCTCGACTTGTAGCCTTTCATGTCCAAAGAGCCAAGTACCTTTGGAGTATCCTTTAAGAGCTGTCTCAGCTCTTTGCCAATATAGAAGGTAATTTTTGGTCTTCTTATGGTTTCGGCTGTAACTTCTTCGAGTGTATCCACTGCCTTTGCGCTAATACTAATCTTAAATTCGCCGAACTCCTCTAAATCAACATCTCTTCCATCAGCCAAATACTTACCTATTACCAACCACAGATTGTCAACAGTGTTTTTTATATCCCCTCTCGAAAGAGAAGACAAATCAGTAATATCTTTGTAAATCTGGCTCATAGGAACTTTTCTGCCTTTCTTTAATTTGGCCATAAATTTCATTCCTGGATTGGGTCCAACGCTAACCTTACGCTCAACCCCAACAATTTCTAATGCCATAAGCTTTTGAATTTAATTAAACAATTATTTTATTAATAAAATGGGTTATTATACCCCTTAAACTTTCAATGCAATATTCTCATAATGAGGACTTAAACATTTTCTTTTAAATCTGCTGAATTTACATAGCGTATCTCGATGCGAGATATAGCGTATCTCAACGAGAGATATAGCGTATCTCTGCCCGAGATACGCCGTGTAAATTTTGGATATTTGTTTTTGCAATTTTCAAAGAACGTTTTATTTGTACATATATGTAATAATCAGTATTTTAAATAGAGTAATAACTCAGACGCAGAATTTGTATCAAAACCTGAACATTTGAAGAAATGAGAAAATAAAAAATCCTGCAAGCACTCTTTTCTGAAGCTTGCAAGATATGATAAAATGAAGTATAGTGTTAATAAATGTTAACAAAAAAGGGGGGGTAAAACTTACAAACAAAGAAACAAAATTACGTATTGAAGCAATTTTTTGCTCAAAATATAATTTTTGCGAAACTTTGTTATGATATTTTATAAACATATTTTTATACAAATATATCGCTGCAAATATACATTTATTTTTTAATTGGATACAATTAATTTGATTTTTTATTTATCTAATTCTGCAATTTTATTAGCAATATTTATTCCATCAATAGCACTTGAGGTTATCCCTCCAGCTAATCCTGCTCCTTCTCCGCAAGGAT
>JAEWZA010000177.1 GCA_023395575.1 Bacillota bacterium | reverse complement strand
TTCTCCCGTTATCTGGTTGTGAACATGACATTGTGTTATCCAAGTTCTTTTGTAAAAAATCTTGATTCTTACAATCCAATAACATCTCACCTTTTGTATAGAATTGATAAGGATTCTTTAATGTTATAAGAATTCCTAAATTATTTAACAGTTCTTGAAAAAGTTTCAAATAATATGGATGCGTAGTTCTTGTACTGCTGGTACCAAATCTTGAAAATGTGAGCGGAATATTTAATGATATCAAACCATTTTCGGGAATTAATAAATCTATTGGTTTTCCTAAAGAAGAGGCAACAGTAATAGCATGTGCAAAGAACATAAATGAGCGTGTTCTTGTTGTATCTTCCACTCCATTTACTACTTTCGCATAATATTGATGAAAATCCCGTGTTTCTATATCATATTTTTTAATGATTCTTTCTTTTAATATGTCTTGGTATTCTCTTGTTCCTTTTCCACCACCATAATGGCTAATGAATAGATTATTACCATGACTGTTTTCTAAAAGATCAACCGCTCCAACAAAAGAATCCAAACCACCTGAGAACATACAAACTCGATCATAACTCTTTGCTATTTTTTTAGATTTTTCCATTTTTTCTTTATGGTTAATCTCTTTTGCTGTAAGTTCTCTCTTTCTAAAATGAAACGTCCAGTAATCACCACTTAAAAAACTAATCATTTTTTCGAGTAATCCACAATTTAACTCCCATTTTTCAATTTCCAATACGGGGATATATAGTTCCATCTTTCTGCTCCAGCCATCTATCGAATTACTACGTAACACTAGTCGATCAGCTGCAAAGACTGCTAAGGAGATGTATAGCAAATCAATGGATTCCAATCCATACCACTGCGGCATTTTATTTTTATTGTTCCAGAAGGTAAAGGAGAAACTACTGTCATTTGCAAAGTTTATTATAATATCTTGATTTTCTGGGATAAATTCATCGTTACTATCTGTTCTAAAATTTATAATCATAATGTACCCTCCAATACTTCAAGGCATTTACCATAAAGTTCTGTAATGGATGTGCGAACATCCTGATTTATAATATCTCCTTTTTTCCCAAACTCAACTCTCACAGTACTAAATATATACCCTTTGAATTCTTGTTCCAGTGATTGAGTTTGTCTAGAATCATCTATATATTTTTCAAATCTACTTCCCAAATCTTTCATCATCAGTGACCATATATATGCTCCAACATATTCGTAAAGAGCCTCATTCATCAAATTGAGCGGCATCTTATCTAAGCACTCCAAATCCATCTTATTATTCTCAACATAATCATATACTTTCGACAATGCTTCTTCTGCAGCTTCTTTTGCAACAATATCTTCTTTTGTATTAGAAGCCGGAGCAAGAACATTTATTAACTGAGAAAATATATCCTCTACACTTCTACCTGAGAATTCTATTCCCAGATTTCTAAATGTTGTAGCAAATCCATCGGTTCGGATACTATTTAAAAATGTCCCTAATCCACTACCCGTACGAATGCCTGAAGTTGATTGAGCTGCCATCCTATGGGAACCACCAGACGCTTTGATATACTGTTTTGCAATATGGCTTGCAGAACCCCTTTGGCCACCACTATTAATAAACTTTGACATATCCGATTTTACAGCCTTCCATTTCACCGGAGCATTTTGAATAATATCACTTTTCTCGTCTCCATCATAGTCATCTGGCAACAATGGATTTCTATCATTTTTACCATGATATATACTTGAAGTTCCCATACACGTCCCCCCTTATTTCAATTCCTTAAACACAGCCTTTAACCTGTCGTTGTCTAGAATCCAAGCATCTGTAATTTCTTTCATTTCTAAAACTTTATGCGCTTTTTGGGCAAAAGTAATTATCATTGGTGCGAACCCCATTGTAATCTGACTTCCTTTAAGTGATTTAAGATATGCAAATGTTTCTGCATACAAGCTTTCTCTTGAACCTCCCCAAGCAATAAAGGCATCAAATTTAACTTTATCTATACTGGTGTCTGCAATTATAGAATTAAATACTGCTTCCAAAATTTTCGCCGCCTCACTGTCACCAATCGTATTGGCTTTACTAATAGCATTCTTCAATTGTAAGTCAGACTTAGAAATTAACTTATCAAATATATCTTGTGCTGTCGGAGACAATTTTGAACTCATATATTTTACTTTTTCATCAAGTGATGTTCTGGTAAAATAAAAATATAATGTTAAATCTTCATTGGCTAATTTAGGTTCTATTTCACACCAGTTTTGTACCCATACATCATCCTTCCAAATTTTAAGAGCTTCTAGCTCTTCTGCCTTTTCTTCTTCAAATATAGATAACTCTTTAGATAGCATACCAGTAGCGGACAATTCAGCAATAGACTTAAATAAGCTTGGCTTTATGTATTCTAACATCATGATTTTTGCCAGCACTTTACGATCCAGCGTTTTGTGCTTATAGTTAGCCATTTTAATACGCATATCAAGGGAATTCAAAAATCTTTTGCACTGTCGTGGATTTCCACTCAATCCCCTGGACAATACACTTGCAAGCTGTTTTGCAACGACCATACCTTCTGTAGCTTTTCCTTTTAATTCTCCTTCTTCAACAACTTCATCAATAACTTTTTTAAGGGAAAACTGTGTAAAATCTTCAAATCTGTCATTATTAATTTTTTTTATTATGGCGTTAAATATTTCATTTGGCAGCTCTTCCTGAAAAAGTAGACATGCGATATAAATTTCAACCTCATCTTCATTCAATTTTGGTATTCTGATCGGATATTGAATTAGTTTTTCAAGATATTCTTTACCAATACTAATCTGACTGCCTTCAATTTCTTTATACTTACTATTTACAGCATAAGAAATATGACGTTCATCTGCCCCAATGACGAAGGCTACTTTACCA
>JAEWZA010000114.1 GCA_023395575.1 Bacillota bacterium | reverse complement strand
ATACATAGCTCTCTCAGAAGCCATATCCGTCATGCTAAGGGTTAATACTAGTCCTATAAGAAGGACAGGCAACAATACTACTAAGATATAGGAAAACAGAAGCTTATTTCTGATATTTACATTATTCAACCGCATTATAATATGAATTTTCTTCATTTTCTTCACCTTATAAATATCTACAATAATTGTGATATTTGTAACCCTTCTGAAGAAAATATTAATCCCACAAATAGCACAAACAGGAAATCTCTTTATACCAACAATATACCACAAATCAAATGTTAAGGTAAAGCAACTTATATCCTATTTATTCGCTTTTTCACTAATCTCGTTACTATTTGCCGAAAAAAGTATGGTCTTAATCTAAATCAAGTTAATTGTACATATGTCTTATTGCAAAAAATAGTACGCGAGTGCAATATATATCAAATGGAGAAGCTCGGTTAGAAATTGATGCTAGAAATAGTAGGTGAAGAACAAGTATTGCAGCCGACACAACTACAGGACGTAGCTGTGAGTATTACATCAAGGCAGGATGCCTTGTGTTATACGGTCGGCGGAAGTGCTTGTTCTGCACCGCAATTATTTCAGCGTCAATTTCGGGAGCGAGCCATAGATATATACTGCACGGGAGTACTAATTAAGCAGTTTACTGTTGATATATTATTTCTTTTTTTGCAACAGCCCCATTCATTTACAGCATTAATAGGTGGTTTGACTTTGTTGACAAAATGATACTTATAAAGGTTAGTATAAGGATTAAATAAATATTCGTTTATAGAGAGTTTAAACTTTCAGCAAACTACGGAATCCTCTTGCACTATAGTAAGATTCTGCCCCATTATGGTATACAAAGACAGTGTCGTAGCGACGGTCACAAAAAATGGCGCCACCAAGTTTCCTAATATTGTCAGGCGTTTTCACCCAACTTGATGTTTTCACGTCGAAATTCCCAACTTTCTGCAACCTTCGGTATTGTTCTTCTGTTAAAATTTCAACGCCCATAGCAGCAGCCATATCGAGTGCGTTATTTTCTGGTTTGTGTTCTTTCCTTGACTCCTGCGCTTCACGGTCATAACAAATACTTCTGCGGCCTCTAGGACTTTCCGCTGAACAATCATAAAAAATATACTGCCCGGTCTCATTATCATAATCAAGAACATCCGGCTCACCGCCTGTTCTTTCCATTTCATTGAGTGACCAAAGTTTTTCAACATTAGCTTCTAACCTTGCTTGAACTTTATCCCATTCAAGGCCTTTATGGCGATTCGGGTTATCTGCAAAACGCTTTTTTAACAGATTTATCAATTCTATGTCTACCACAAACTTTTCCTCCATATAATAAATCAATATTGATAAAACCATAATGCCCTTTTAACCAAAAAATATACTGCTTGTATTAACACTAATACCAAATAATAACACCTCCTATGATAACAAATTATCACAAGAGGCGTCAATTAAACGGCTAGTGCTTGGTTTTAAGTTTTATTTCCTCTTCCATTTCAATTTATCTCTATACCGCCTAGCAGGTATTGCTTGAACATCGCAAAATCAAGGGCATCAATGACATTATCCTTATTTAGATCACCTGCCACTAGGCCGTTTTGTACAGGGAAATCGTTAGTTATTCCAAGAAGATACATTTTCATCAAAGCAAAGTCAGTTGCATCAACAGAATTATCTCCATTGAGGTCTCCTATAAGTACTGGCGATATTTCTTCCTTGATAAATTTAAACCAATTAATGTTGAATAAATATCCGCTTCCTCCTGTAAACTTCAAGTAAACATCATGTTTTCCACTTATTTCGCTGACACTACACTTAGAGTCAGTAAAAATCTGCCATCCACCTGTGCTGGTAATTTGGCATGTTCCTACCAAAGGTCCTGTAATGCTATCAAGTCTAATCTCAATTTTACCGTCATTTTCAGCACTGGAAGTTCTTGCAATAAAGCCTTCTACTCCACTATCAAAGTCCATATTTTTGTAAACTGCATAATCCCCATTTTCTATATATCCTATTGCACCTGTTCCCTCATCACAGGTTACATCTTGGATACCTGACTGAGAATTGTAGCTCTCTGCTTCAATCCTTGAAAATGGATTTCTAGAACCTGTAAACGAACCTTTTAATGCAAAGTAGATTCCATAACGTCCAGTATATTTTGTGTAATAAGGAGTGAATACTAAACTATTATCAGCATCTGTTTCTTTTAATTTAAACTCCATCTTTCCAGGTGTCTGAACTAAATATTTATTAATATTACCGAGCCAGTCATCTAAACTCGCAGAAGTAGCAGAATTTATGTTTATTGTATCCTTAACCGTAACCGTTTTAGTTGCTGTTGTTACACTCCATCCAACAGCAGATGTAGTCATACTTTCATTTCCAAGTCCTGCACACAACACAACAGGGCCATAGGTGAAAGCCACTTCACTTTGATTGTCAGTACACCTTGACACCTGTACCTCGGCAGGAAGGGTCAACTCAATTTTGTCTCCCGCATTCCAAACTCTGTTTATATCCAGATAGCCCTTTGTTACTGCAGCGTTAACAGATATACCATTTACTTTAACAGTTACCTTTTTATCTGTAGCAACCCAATAAGGTGATCTAAATTTAATTTTAAGCTCAGTGGAAGGAGCGCTTTCAATTGTAAAGGTTACTGTATCAGATAAAGGAACATTAGCTGTTTGAGTTAATACAAACCCCTTCTCTTTCCAATTTAGAACCGAACTGATATACAGATTTACATATAGGTCTGTCCCACTATTAAAATATATGCTATCATTTAGTTTTGTGAAATTCTCCATGCCCGTACCTGTACAGCACCAGAAATTATCAAATGGCTTACTAAACACTTTAAAATATCCTGTTCCCATTGGCTTAAAATATGTTGTCATACCTGTTTCAGGATTTTGAGAAGCTAGAATTTCATTTATAAATGATCTTTCGTAAAAATCAGCATATTTAACATCCCCAGTTACCTTAAATAGGTCACGGGTTAGTTTTAACATATTATATGAATTACAGGTTTCGTTATTTACTTCGTCACGGTATTGATCGAGTTTTCCTGCAGCTCTGAAGGCCTCCCATTGACTATTTCCGCCTGTAACATATGTATGATCTCTTACTACAAAGTTCCAAAATTGTTGTGCAGCTGTAAGATAAGAATCTTCTGATGTACCTAATGTACGATAACGATTCATTGCACCAATAAACTTAGGTATTATTGTATTGGCATGTTTACCTGGTAATATATTATTTCCTGAAGCAATTGCATTAAGCAAAGAAGGTTCTTCGAATTTTTTGGCTGCTGCTAAGTGAGTACTTTTGCCAGTCAGCTTGTATAGGTCAAATAAACAATCATTCATTCCTCCATATTCAACACTTAATACTTTGGCCTGCGTTGCAGAATCCCAAGCATTAACTCTTCTATAAATCCAATCTCCTAAATTGCTTGCTACGGTTAATGCCGCTGGATTACCTTCTAATTCGTAAATTGAAATAAGCCCCGCCATTATCTTATGCATTGTATACCAAGGTGCCCAAAGTGTGCCAGTTGCTTTTCCCTCAACAACATCAAATTGAGAAGTAGGCTCAGCATATATATATCCATCACCCCTCTTATTCTGACATGCTTGCAATTCAGAAATAATAAGATCAATCCTCTTTTTCATATCTGCATTTACTGTAGCATTGGATTTAGTGTTTTTGTAAGCCTGTGCCAATGCAGACATGTAATGACCCAATGTATGCCCTTTAAGAGGTGTGTTTTCCCAACCGCCATACTTACTGTAACTTGTCGATAAACCAGCAGTTTGCTTATAACCAACCAACAAGCGGTTAGGATCAATGGATTGCAGGTATGATATTTCTTTATTAAATGCATTTACTAGATATGCATCAGTCACTTTTACTTGCTCCATATCAAACGATTGAAGCTTATCAACGCTTTCAGCTGACACAAATGATGGTGTCAGAAAAACTAATAACAGCGTCAGTACAAGTATTTGAATCATTAACGAACTATTTGATTTTTTTAATATTTTAAACATTGTAAATATCTCCTTTTCATTATTAATGGTGGTTTCCTGGATTTTAAAGTGTCCATTTGTCAGTTTGATAAAGAGTCTACAAACCATAGACCCTTTAACGATAAAAGTCGAATATCGTTTGAGTTTCCCCATTTTTGAAGATGCAGTTGCTAAGAAACATCTAGTCCAAAGTATTTAAATAAATCTATCTGTTGTGATTTGTCTTTTTTCTTAATAAAGGTTTGTATGCCCACTTTTGTTTTTG
>JAEWZA010000427.1 GCA_023395575.1 Bacillota bacterium | reverse complement strand
TATCTTGTGAGTAAACCATTTAGATAAGTTTGTACGGAAGTACCAGTAATCCAGTACTTTAAATTCATCTGCAAAAATTGTAAAATAATTAGCAGAATACGTTAATTTATCTCGTTATGATAGTTTTTATATGAGTTTGCAGATAACTACTTATTACTTATACTGGTACGCGAGTACAACTTAGATAAATGGATTACTTGGTTAAAGATATTTGTTTGAATTTGTTGGTGAAGAATAATTGATTTTACCGTAAAACCTACACGATGTAGGTTTTAGCTTACAATGAAGCATGGATGCTGAATGTAAGCGACGGTATAATTAACTATTATGAACCATTACAAATTCAACAAATATCTTGTGAGTAAACCATTTAGATAAGTTTGTACGGAAGTAGCAGTAAGCCAATACTTTAAATTCATCTGCAAAACTTGTAAAATACTTGGCACAATGCGTTATACAATATAGCTAAATAGCAACAACTTATGTGTTATAGTTAATTTATTAAATTAAAACACTATATTGGCTTATTTATATGATATAATGTGTAATTGAAATGTTCTAGAATTTATTTAACAAATCATATATTAATATCACATATTTTTAAATTAACTTTGAATTACGTTTATAACGAAGGAGGACAGGTCCATTTTACACAGAAATCGGTGGGCATGGATAATACTATGAAATTAAGACAAGTTATCTCTATTATTGTATCCAAACTAACCATTTATTTATTGCACCTTTTGAGGAGAGGCGGCACTACTCTGCCCGGAAAAGTAGCATTTAAGCTGTACCCAGGTATACTTAAATCAATTGCATCAAGCTTTGAGATTATAATGGTTACCGGTACTAATGGCAAAACAACAACAACAAGGATAGTAGAAGAAATTCTGAAAAACAACAATGTAGATTACATAACAAATAAATCTGGCGCTAATCTATTAAGCGGTATAACAACTTTATTCATTCAAGCAGTTTCCATTAGTGGTAAGCCTAAACATAAGGTTGCTCTTATTGAAAGCGATGAGGCTGCCTTCAATCAGGTGACAAAGCATATTACTCCAAAGGCTGTAATTGTTACAAACTTTTTTAGAGATCAATTAGATAGATACGGAGAACTTTATTCTACACTAAATGCTGTAAAATCAGGTCTTGAGAGAATTGGTGATAATACAGCCTTGCTTTTGAATGCAGATGACTCAATGTGTGCATCTCTGGGAATAGATACTGCAAAACCAGTATTTTATTATGGGATTAATCAACAGGCTTATCAGGGTACTTCAGAAAATATAAATTCCGATGCTATGTTCTGTATCCTATGCAAAAATAAATATGAGTATTCAAATCATATTTATGGACATCTAGGAGGCTTCTACTGTACTAATTGCGGATATAAAAGGCCAGATGCGCACCTAGAATGTATTGAAATACAAGAAGCTGGTAGCAGCTATTCCACTATTAAATGCAAATGCTCTTCCTCTTTATTGCAAGAAAACAATGAGTTTGTTACCCGAATTAATCTGCCTGGATTATACAACATTTACAATGCAATGGCTGCTGCTGTTTGTGGACTTGCTTTAGGTTATAAGGTTGAGACTATATCAAGTGCGCTGCAATCCTTTGAATCTGGTTTTGGCCGAATGGAAACAATAAATGTAATGGACAAGACTATTAAGCTAATACTTGTTAAAAATCCAACAGGATTTAATCAGGTTCTCAGCTTTTTAGCTCTTGAGAATCAATCGTTAAATACTGCCTTTTTGATTAATGATAATTTAGCTGATGGAACTGATATTTCATGGCTGTGGGATGTTGATTTTGAGCAGTTGAATAATGTATCCGATAAAATTGACGGACTAATTACCTCAGGTGTAAGAGGCGAGGATATGGCAGTACGCCTTAAATACAGTGGTCTTGACTCCTCTAAAATCAAAATAATAAAGGATTATCAAATGCTAATTGAAGAAGGCTTGAAAAAAACACCGCCAGGCGGTTGTTTCTATATTCTTCCCACATACACTGCAATGCTTGACATTCGTAGTATTTTAAAGAAAAAGTTCAATCTAAAGGAGTTCTGGAAATAATGTTAGATTTAAATATTTGTCATCTATACCCTGATCTTCTCAATACCTACGGAGACAGAGGAAATATATTAGCTCTTCAAAAACGGGCTCAGTGGCACGGCATTAATACAACTGTACAAAACGTAACAATTAGTGATAATTTTGACGCTTCTGCTTTTGATATTATCTTTTTAGGTGGTGGTCAAGATTATGAGCAAGAGATTATCCAAAAAGATATTCTGGAACAAAAGAGCACTGAAATAATAAATGCAATTGACAATATGAAGGTTTTTCTATGTATTTGCGGTGGCTATCAGCTTATGGGTAAATATTATAAAACCTGGGACGGCAAGGAGATAGAGTTTCTTGGCGCTCTAGATTTATGGACTGTTGGTGGTAAGGAAAGAATGATAGGAAATATTGTTTTTGAAAGCAATTTTATAATGGAAAACGGCAATCCTCTTAAAATTGTTGGATTTGAAAATCATTCAGGCAGAACTTACTTAGGTGAAAATATTCGTCCTTTAGGCAAGGTTCTCTTTGGTAATGGAAATAACGGTACTGATGGCTATGAAGGAGCGGTATACAATAATGTTTACTGTTCCTATTCTCACGGAAGCCTTCTTCCTAAAAATCCTATGCTGACAGATCATTTGCTGACTTTGGCATTAAAACAAAAATATAATGATTTTGATTCTCTTGGGATACTGGATGATACCTTTGAAAATGCAGCAAGAAATACTGTTATTCAAAGAATATTAAAATAAAAAAACTATTAGTTACTAATCAGCCTATTAATTTATTGGTATATCTACAATAAAAAAATGGTTGACTTCATTTGTAAAAACATGTTAATATTTATTTAATATTATATTTGTAACGAAATGTGATGAATGGGAAAAGTAAATTATATGGGTCTTTACAGCGAGCAATGAGATGATGGAAGCATTGCAGGATAGTATAGTTGAAGTTCTCCCACGAACAGTTGGCTGAAACTTATATGTAGGTCGTACCGGGTCTTCCCGTTATAGAAGGAGTGTATCGAATAGCTATAGTTATTTCTGTACATGTATGAGTGGGTTTTAACCAATTTGGGTGGTAACGCGTAGATGCAAGTCTTCGTCCCTATTTTTATTAGGGATGAGGGCTTTTTTTATTAGAAAATACCTGCTGCGAAGTTCATCACAAATAATTAACAAATATAGCAAGGTAATTTAAGATGTGATTTTAAATGCAAAGAAATTATTATACGCCTAAAAATTTAACTTAACGAAGGAGGTGCAAGTCCATGTCATTTCTATATTGCTTAGCGTAGAAGGCAGGACATGGATATAATTATGATTATAGTAATGAAACAGAATGCAACAAATCAAGATATTCAAAATGTTGAAAACAGGTTATTAGAACTTGGATTTAAAACACACCCTATAATGGGAGACGTAAAAACAGTAATAGGTGCTATCGGCGATAAAAGACTTCTAAATATTCATGCTGTTTCACAAATGCAGGGTGTTGAAACGCTGGTTCCCATTATGAAGCCTTACAAGCTGGCAAGCAATGAACTACAGCAAACACCTACAATAATTGATTTAGGAGATGTAAAAATCGGTGGTGATGAAATTGTTGTAATGGCTGGGCCTTGTGCAATTGAGAATGAAAAGGATTTTGTCACGACGGCTGTCAGTGTTAAAAACAGCGGAGCTAAAATACTTCGTGGAGGAGCATTTAAGCCAAGAAGCTCTCCATACGCATTTCAAGGCCTTGAGGAAGATGGACTCAAAATAATGGTAGCAGGTCGTGAAGCGACTGGTCTTAAATTAGTGACCGAAGTAGTTGACACCAGAGATGTAGATCTTGTAAATAAATATACTGATATTTTCCAAATAGGTGCACGAAATATGCAAAATTTCAGACTTCTAAGCGAAGTAGGAATGACCAATAAACCAGTTCTTCTCAAGAGAGGCTTATCTGCAACAATAGAAGAATGGTTAATGGCAGCTGAATATATAATTGCTGAAGGAAACCAAAATGTAATACTTTGTGAAAGAGGTATACGTACCTATGAAACAATGACAAGAAATACTCTTGATTTAAGTGCAATCCCTGTAATAAAGGAAGTTTCTCATCTGCCAATTATTGTAGACCCAAGTCATGCAACAGGTAATTGGAAATATGTTCCAGCTCTTGCTAAAGGTGCTATTGCTACAGGTGCTGATGGACTAATAATCGAAGTTCACCTTAATCCACCAACAGCTCTCTGTGATGGCCCTCAATCTCTTAGACCTGAAAGATTTGGTACATTAATGGATGAATTGAGACTTGTAGCTCAGTCTGTTCAAAGAACTATATAAAGAACCATTATTAACTCAAACTTCGCACAAAAATCTAGTTGGTACGCTAGTTTTTATTTGATATAGCTACCACACTTGATATTACTAGGCTTTAAGCAGTATATTCAGCGGCGAAGTTTGAGTTTAAGTTGGCAAGATAACATTTCTTATGTCAATAGAAAAACACCTTACTCGCATAAATATCATTTTTAATGTTAACCTATAAAATATCTAGCATTAAAATAATAATATCTCTAAAGAAGGTGTTATATTATTCTATACCCTATTCTATTAAGTAATTTCTAAAACCCCTCATCAAATGGCTCCAATGAGAATTCTTGTACACCATTATAAACAACCTTCAGATATTTTACATCACCATATTTAGTCTTATCTGATTCGTTTAAAAGAATGTACACAGATGTATTATCATATACTTTTATGTTAATCCTATCAAAAATGTCTTTTTGCAATACATCCAAAACTGCACTTATGTTCTCAACAGCTGAATGGCTAGACTTACTCTCAACAATTACTGGCATTTTAGAATTGTCTGGATTGAGTATTTCTACATGTATAATTCCCGGTTCAATTACATTGTCTGTAGGATATAGCAAGTCTCTTTCAAAAAGCACTGATTTCATTTTTTTTCCTCCTCATAAAATGAAATAATCCATATCTATAAAATATCATTATTTTTGCTCACCGTAAAGCTTTTTGTATATATAATTATATCTTTTAATCTTTTTTACATAGTTCTCAGTTTCTTTAAAGGGTATTCTATCCAAGGTTATACCGTTGCTACTTATATCTGTATCTTTCAGCCATTTTGCTACATTTCCGCTACCTGCATTATACGCAGATA
This sequence comes from Bacillota bacterium, assembly GCA_023395575.1. GTDB lineage: Bacteria > Bacillota > Clostridia > Acetivibrionales > DSM-1351 > Ruminiclostridium. The sequence continues at coordinate 9 of JAEWZA010000427.1, read as the reverse complement.
GTGCAAGGT
>JAEWZA010000411.1 GCA_023395575.1 Bacillota bacterium | reverse complement strand
GTCCTGCTGGTGCTACCGGTCCTGCTGGTGCTACTGGTCCTGCTGGTGCTACCGGTCCTGCTGGTGCTACTGGTCCTACTGGTCCAACTGCAGATGTCCCAACCCTATTTTTTAATGAAATAACTGGAGCAATTTCAATATTACCTGTTGCTACTGAAGTAACTGTAGTATCTGTAGCAGTCCCTGTAACGGCAGGAGACGAAGTAAAAATTGATTATGCTCTAGCTCCTGAAGCTATAACAACCGCAAATTGGACATTTGAATGTCAAATAAGACTATATAGAGATAGTACCTTAATTGATACTAGAGTCCTCAATAGAACAGCTCAACAAGCTGGAACTCAAAGATTCCCAGTAGCTAATACTCAAGTGGATATAGCTCCATCAACCGCTACAATCAATTATACTATTCGCACCTTTGTGGTTACTGCAACAAACGTTACTGCGGCAACAGCAAATAACAGAGATATCAACGCTATAGTTTTCCCTTAATTTAAATCAATGTCTTATTTTGCAACTTATTTACTCTATGCATTAGAATATAATCTATAACCAGACATTAGAACCACAGTCTTACAAGCTTCAGCGGAATAATACTTCCGCTGAAGCTTGTAGTCTGCTTCAAGATTAAGAGCGTTTATCAGTCTATTTTTTACCACCCTCAACTTTCTGTTCTAGCATAAAATTAAGTATGTGCCCCTTGTTAGAGACAAGACTTCATTACAATGAAGCATGGATGCTGAATGAAGAAAGGCGGTATAATTAACTATGATGAACCAATACTAATTCAACAAATATCTTGGGAGTACCCATTTAGGTAAGTTTGTACGAAAGTACCAGTAAACTAGTACTATAGTTTTACCCTGCATGGGTCATAAAATAATTAGCACAACGCGTTAAATTACCGTCGAAGTTCATTATCTATGAATATTTATTCTATTGACTTTAATTCTCAAACTTTTGTCACAGTTGCAAGTAACCAATTCCTACAATCTGAATATAATATATATATTAGTATTCATAGAAAGGATTTACATATGGTTACTATCAGCCTTTGCATGATTGTAAAAAATGAGGAAGAAACCCTTGCTCGGTGTTTGGATACAGTGAAAGACATCGTTGATGAGATTAATATTGTGGATACAGGCTCTACTGACCAAACAATAGAAATAGCTAAACAATATACAGATCGTGTTTTTTATTATGAATGGACTAATAATTTTTCTGCAGCTAGAAATGAGTCCTTTAAATACGCTACAAAAGATTATATTTTGTATCTGGATGCTGATGATGTTGTATTAGAAGCAGATCAAGCTAAGCTAAAAGAACTAAAGGAAACCCTTGATCCTTCTGTTGACTCTGTTTCTATGTATTATGACGCAGGTGCTGATGAGTTCGGAAATGTTACTCTAAGATATAGGCGAAATAGACTTTTAAAGAGAGAAAAGAATTTTCAATGGTATGGGGATTGCCATAACTATATTAATGTTCGAGGCAAAATCATTAATTCAGACGTATCTATCACTCATAAAAAAGTTCGTCATGCAGTTGGTCGTACCGTTTCTGTTTTTGAACAGAAAATTTCTCGAGGAGATACCTTCTCGCCTAGAGATTACTTTTACTACGGAAATGAGCTACGAGAAAACGGACGCCATGAAGATGCAATTAAAAGCTACGACACTTGTATTTCTATGAAAGAGGGCTGGGTTGAAGACAAGATATTTGCATGTATCCATAGAGGAGACTGCTACCGAGCTCTTAATGACACAAATAATGAGCTTACTTCCCTGTTCGAATCCTTTAAATATGCTACCCCCAGAGCAGAAGCATGCTGCCGCATTGGATACAATTTCCACAGAAAGCGTGATTACAAAACAGCGTCCTATTGGTATGAACAGGCTGCACAGCAAGTTCCCGATCCAGATCGCTGGAGTTTTATTTATAATGCCTATTATACCTGGTATCCCCATCTGCAGCTATGTGTTTGCTATTATCATATGGGCGACCATCAAAAATCCTATGAGCACAATGAAGAAGCTGCCAAATACAGACCTACAGATCCCAGTGTACTCTACAACAGAAAGCTATTTGAAAGCATACCCATCAGTAAGGATTGTAAATAAAATAATTAACCTACAGATAGGACTAATTATGATAATAAAAAAGACCCTCTTTTATCCCTTCCAGTTCCATTATAAAGGACTGAAACATAATATGTTATAAGATACTTACTTAATAACTCAAACTTCGCACATAAAAAATCTATTGGTGCGGTAGAATTATCAATGGTTTGTTGCCAAAATAATTGCTTGAATTAGTAATGGTTCAGCTCAGTATTTTAGCCGTCGCACACATTCACCATCCATGGATCATAGTGTGCTAAAACCGACATCGTGTCAGTTTTTCGGCAAAAACACTTCGATTTACCAACTAATTCATGCAATCATTCCTAACCCAACTATCCATTGTTAATGCTACCACACCTGATATTACTTGGCTTTAAACAGTATATTCAAATGCGAAGTTTGAGTTTTAATTTGAGTTTCATAGAAATTATTTAGCTATAAAGGAGTTATATGCATGAAAACAGCATTAATTACAGGTATTACAGGGCAAGACGGATCATATCTGGCAGAACTTTTACTAAATAAAGGATATAAAGTACACGGTATAGTCAGGCGAAGCAGTTCAATAAACACTCACAGGATAGATCATCTGATTGATGCTGATGGTACTGGAAACGAGAACTTTATTTTACACTTTGGAGACTTATCAGATTCATGTAACCTCAGTAAATTGATTTATAAAATAGAGCCTAGCGAAATATACAATTTAGGTGCTCAAAGTCACGTAAAGGTGTCCTTTGATGTTCCAGAATTCACCTCTGACGTGAATGCTTTAGGTACATTAAGGCTTCTAGAGAGCATAAAGGAGGTAAATGCTGACATTAAGTTTTATCAGGCTTCTTCCAGTGAATTATTTGGCAAAGTTCAGGAAATACCCCAAAGCGAGAAAACACCTTTTTATCCAAGAAGTCCATATGCAGCAGCAAAACTTTATGCTTACTGGATAACAGTTAATTACAGAGAAGCCTATAATTTATTCGCTTGTAACGGGATTCTCTTTAATCACGAATCTCCAAGGCGTGGAGAAACCTTCGTTACAAGAAAAATAACAAAGGGAATTGCCAATATACTAAAGGGAAAGCAAGATAAGCTTTATTTAGGAAACATAGATGCTAAAAGAGACTGGGGCTTTGCCGGAGATTATGTAGAAGCAATGTGGCTAATTCTCCAACAGCAAAAGCCAGAGGACTATGTAATAGCAACCGGAGAAACCCATACTGTAAGAGAATTTTGCGAGCTTGCTTTTAAAAATGTAGGAATTAATCTAAAATGGGAAGGCTCAGGCGAAAATGAAAAGGGTATTAACAGTACTAATGGAAAAGAGCTAATAAATATTAGCCGAAGATTCTTCAGACCAACTGAAGTTGATTTACTTTTAGGCAACCCAACAAAAGCTAAGACCAAATTAAATTGGAAACAGAAGGTCTCATTTGAGCAATTAGTTAAAATGATGGTAGATAGTGATGTTAATGGTACTAAATAGCTGTATTGTATATTGTATCGTCAAAGTATAAATAGAAACGACATTTTTAAATAAATATTCTAAAACAGTTCAAATATCAGAGGTGACAAGAATATGGATATAAAAAGTAAAATCTATATAGCCGGCCATAATGGCATGGTAGGCTCAGCTATAGTAAGATGCCTTGAGCGCAACGGATATACTAATTTAGTACTTAAATCTCACAAGGAGCTAAATTTAACAGACCAAGCAGCAACTGATAAATTTTTTGAAGAGCAAAAACCCGATTATGTATTTCTAGCTGCTGCTAAAGTGGGCGGTATACATGCTAACAACACATATCCTGCGGATTTTATTATGGAAAATATGCTAATTGGATGTAATGTGATAAGAAGCGCTTACAGGAACAATGTTAAGAAGCTCATGTTTCTGGGCAGCTCTTGTATTTATCCCAAAACCTGCCCACAGCCAATAAAGGAGGAATATCTACTCACAGGACCTTTAGAGCCTACAAATGAACCCTATGCACTTGCTAAGATATCAGGAATTAATATGTGTCAGTCCTTTAATAAGCAATACGGTACAAAATTTATCTGCGCCATGCCTGCTAGTCTATATGGTATTAATGACACCTTCGATGCATATAATTCTCACGTTATCCCATCAATGATTATAAAAATACACAAAGCAAAGCTTGAAAATAATCCTGTTGTAGAACTGTGGGGTACTGGTACTCCTTTAAGGGAATTTCTATATGTGGATGACCTTGCAGATGCCTGTTTTTATTTAATGCAGAACTATGAAGGAAATGATTTTATAAATATAGGCTCAGGAAATGAAATAAGTATCCATGACTTGGCACATACAATTAAAAAAGTTATCGGCTATGACGGTGATATTGTATTTGATACTAGCAAGCCCGATGGCACCCCTAGAAGAGTATTACATAATTCTAAAATACAAGAAACGGGCTGGACCCCAAAAATTAATATAGAGGAAGGTATCCAGCGAGAATACCAGTATTATCTAGATAGTATTTTGTCTTGAATAGACGGTATTTTTAATTAAAGTACCTCTATTCTATGATCTAACTTTATCCTTTAATGACCATAGCCCTCCTGCCAAATATCAGATTGACTGGAGGGCCTATATATGTTGATTTTAAACTAAAAAACTTATTTTGAGTAAGTTCTAAAATAATCATCTACTAACTTATTATATTTAATAGAAAAATCCTTTACTCTAGTATTCATTTCATCATATTTCGATGATGATTGGTCTAGCAGTTTTTCTTTTTCCTCTTCACTCATTTCCATAATATCTTTGCAAATAGCTAATAAATCACTGTTCATTTTTTCCAATAACTCTATGGCTTTTTCCTTATTTAAAGTTTCTTCTGAATTTGCTAAATTAAAAAAAAACGGATCATATGATATAACCAGTAAATTAGACATGTTACCCGTTAGTTCACTTGGAGTTACTGATATTTGAAAATGGTGGCATACTTGATTTACATATAATATGTACCTTTCTCCATCATCACTACTACTATTAATGTATTTATCCACGTACTCAGCCATATGATATACAGCATACCATTCAGAATACATTTGCTGTACATCTTCATTTTTTAACTTTTGGTTCTGCATATTTATATAAACGCTATTTATTATTGATACTAAAAGAGCTATAGCCATTACTATACAAATAATATTCGATTTTTTACTCTCCAATTTTATCACCGTGATTTCTCCAATACTACTAATTATTATCAACAAGAATGATAATATCAATTGTAATAATTTAAGTCAACCTGATAATTTTCTATTTAGTAAAGCATCTGCTATAGCACAAGTTATAATTTCAATATCGTTGTCTGTTATATATGGATGCATTGGAATTGATAACACTATGTCGCACAACTTATTGGTAACAGCATAATCTGACTCTTCTATAGGCAAATTTGAAAAAGCTTGTTGCTTATGCATTGGCTTAATATAATAAATCATGCTGGGAATATTCTTCTCCTTGAGCTTTGATTGAAGTATTCCTCTCTCTTCACTGCTATTGAGTTTAATTGTATATTGAGCGAAGCTGGATACATAGCCTGAAGGAATTTGGGGAACACCTACAATTCCTTCAAGGCTCTCATTATAAAGCCTATATACTCTGTTCACGTCATCAAGCTCATGTTCTGCAAATGCATTTAACTTAACATTTAAAACAGCCGCTTGAATTGCATCAAGCCGTGAATTAACCCCAATTCTAATGTTATCATATTTGTTGTTTCCCTTTCCATGAACTTTATATGAATTCAACATTTTAGCTAACCCATCATCATCAGTGAAAATCGCTCCTCCATCTCCATAGCAGCCTAAAGGTTTCGCAGGAAAAAAAGAAGTAGTAGCAGCATCCCCAAAACTACAAGCCTTTTTCCCATTTATACTTCCGCCAAACCCTTGCGCTCCATCTTCTAGTATTAAGAGATTATATTTTTTTGCAATTCTTTTAATTTCAAAGTGGTTTGCAGGTAATCCAAATATATCAACAGGAATTATAGCTTTAGGTGTCAGTATACCTTCTTCAAGCGTTCGTAAAATAGCATTCTCAAGCTTAACAGTATCTATATTAAAGGTCTCATAATCCACATCGACGAAGACAGAAGTTGCTTTTCTGAGTGAAACTACTTCTCCAGTTGAAAAAAACGTAAAGTCTGGTACAAATACGGCATCGCCTTCTTTAATATCCCATGCCATTAACACCAGTGTCATTGCTTCTGTTCCGTTAGCGCAAGAAATACAATGCTTAACCCCAACATATTCCGCAAGTCTTTTCTCAAGACTAGCCACCTCATACCCTCCAATAAAACTGCCACTTTCTATAACTCTATGTATTGCAGAATCTATTTCATTTTTGTATAGGTTATATTGTGCCCCTAAATCTCTCATTACCATTTATAGTACCTCCATCATTATGTAAAATAATTACCACAACGCTTTGAGTTAATTAACTTTTATCAAGGCTATAGTTTTATCGTATACTGCTATATTATTAAACCATCGCTATTTCTTTAAGTTGTTTATTCACTAGCTCATATTTTCTTCCACATGCTTTACAACTATAGCCTTCCTTAAGCCTAAGTCCACATTCGCAAACCCAGCCTGTTTGCTTTGCAGGCACACCCATCATAAGAGCATAATCGTAAACATCCTTTGTTACAACGGTTCCAGCTGCAATCATGGACCATTTCCCTAAAGTGTGACCACATACAATAGTTGCATTTGCCCCTATCGAAGCACCATATTTAACAAGAGTCTTTTTGTATCCTGCTTTTCCTTTAGGATACTTACTTCTAGGAGTTAAATCATTTGTAAATACCATTGAAGGACCACAAAATACATAGTCTTCTAGCTCTACACCTTCATATACTGAAACATTATTTTGGATTTTAACATAGTTTCCTATTATTACATTATTTGAAATATTTACATTCTGACCTATCGTACAATACTCACCGAGCCTTGCACCCCTTTGAATATGGCTGAAATGCCAAATTTTAGTTCCATTCCCTATTGTGACATCCTCGTCAATATAACTACTTTCATGCAAAAAAATACTCATATACTAAACCTACCTTTAAAATCTATAGTACTACAGCTATTTAATGGAAGTTTAATACTTTTTCCTTCATATGCAGATTTATAAATGGCAAGGACAAGTTCTAAGGATTTTCTTCCATCCCTAGCTGTAACATAGGGTTCTCTATTTGTTTTAATAGCCTCAATCATATCTGTATACAAAGGATTATGTCCAAACCCATATACATTCTCAGGGTTCTCATGATATTTCGCCTTTACCTCTTCAGAGTCATCCAGATTGTCAGCAAATTGCCATTCTTCAATTATATTCACAGATTTCCCACCAGCTTTTACTGTCCCCTTTTCTCCAAATATATACAGAGTTTCTTCAAGGTTATTAGGAAATATATTTGTAGTCCCCTCAATAATTCCATAGCTTCCATTAGAAAATTTTATCAAAGCCATGCCTAAGTCCTCTGCTTCTATAAAGTTATGTATTAAATTGTCTGTCATCCCAAAAACCTCTACTATTTCATTTCCCATCATCCAACACAGTAAATCAATGTTATGAATGCATTGATTCATAAGCGCACCGCCATCTTGCTCCCAGGTGCCTCTCCACTTAGCCTGTTTATAATAATCTTCTCCTCTATTCCAACGAATATGGGCTGTTCCATAAAGCAATCTTCCAAAACGGCCTGCTTCAACTGCTTCTCTAATCTTTTGGATTGATTTATTAAATCTATTCTGATAGCAAACACAAACCTTAACACCCTTTTGTTCAGCCTTATTTATAACAGCATCTGCATCCTTAATTGAAAGGGCGATTGGCTTCTCAATAATTAAATTGCAGCCTGCTTCAATACAATCAAGAGCAATGTGTGCATGCTTGCCGCTTTCAGTAGCAATTGCCACAAGCTCAGGCTTTTCTTTTACCAGCATTTCCTTATAATCATTGTATTTATTAATGGATTTTGAAATATTTAATTTTGAAAGTATGTATTCCATATTGCCATACGCAACGTCGCATAATGCCACTATTTCAAGATTATTTTTAACAGCCGCTGCTAAGTGATTAGGTGATATCCTACCACAGCCAATTAATGCATATCTCACTTTTCTACCCCTTTAGGCACAATCACAGCCTATTTATAGTACTTTTATATTATATGATTTGAAAATTGATATGTTTCAATTTTGTATTGATTGGCTGAGAAAGTTATAAAATTTATAAGTGCTCAAACTTAATTAATCAACTTTCCCAGTTTGATTTAGGTGTTCAACTTATCAATGGAAAGTTGGGTTAGAAATAATTGCATGAATTAGTTGGTGAGTCGAACCATTACTAATTCGAGCAACTATTTCGGCAATAAACCATTGATAAGTTTGAACACAGATAGCTTTAATGTGTGGGAAAGTTGAGTAAAATAAAAAGAGGTAGTCTTTATATTAGACTGCCCCTTTTATAACGCCTAGCTTCAAAATGAAGATTTTTGATTGTAGAAAAAGTTTCATTACATCAGCGGCGTGTAAGCGAGGAAGGAAATTTTAACACCGTCTGTAAACCAAAGCGGTACCTGTC
>JAEWZA010000379.1 GCA_023395575.1 Bacillota bacterium | reverse complement strand
GTTCTGCATATAACAGTCGTATTTATCAAAATGATAGAAATACTTAACTTAGGCCGAGCTTTTTCACATGCTCCGCGGCTTTATATGCATTACTGATGTAATTTGGCATAAAGTCCTCAAGGTGTTTTCTAATCTCATCTTCTTGAGCAACTAAAGAATTATATGCATTTATCAATTGGTCTTCTTGCTCTAATTTCTGAACAGGTAAAATGAATTTGTCCTCACTGCCAAATATATCCTTGGCGATTCCTCTAGCCTTGACAGAATAGCCTATTACTAATGTTGGTACAAATGTGGAATAGGCTGCAATTGTAGCATGAGTACGGGCACCAATAAATAATTTACATTGAGAAATAAAGCCTTTTAATTCCATGCAATTATAAGTGTCACCAATTAGTATAACTCTACCAGTGCTTTTGAACATATCATAAAGTCTGTAAAGAGGAACCATATCATTGTCATGATCCCATAGGACATGAGGGATTAGAGCAATTTGACTATCGGTTGTAGCTATTATACGCTGTATCAGTTTTGTATAGCTTTTGAAAACAATACCTTCGCTGCGTTCGCTTCTCATAATTAATGGACTTACATTAATGCCAATGGTATTACCTGCAACAAAACCATTTGGTAGTTCAGCAAGCTTTGTATCTAAAGTAAAAGCAGGGTCAGGCAGAAGAACTACATTTGTTAGTCCATTTTCGATAAAGGCGAGATAGGTAATACTTTCTCTGGCAATAATAAGGCTATATTTTTTCAAATCCTCTAGCATTTCATTATTAATTGCTTCAGGGTCAACTGAACAGCCCCAGAAAACTGTTTTGCTTCCTTTTTGTGCAGCTATTCTGTTAGTATAGTATATCCATCTAGGTATACCATAGCAGTAATTATCTCCTCCAATTGACAGGCTTAATGTGTTTTTGTCCATTGCTGAGGCGATTTCTTTTTGAGAAAATGAAAAAAGCATATTCTGATTTAGCCTAAATTTCCTTAAGGCAGCATCAATTAACCGAAGAGGATGCAGACCTTCATACCTTTTATATTCTAATATATCTAATTTAAAATCAGGAGATAGAAAATCCAAATCTTCCTGTTTTCTAAAAGTAGCCAGAGCTATGTTTATATTATTTAGATTTAGTATTTTTAGTGTTGATCTTACAATTGCCTCACAACCATGATTTCTACTCCCTGCGTGAGCATATAGCAGTAGCTTTTTCATTATATAAACCTCCTTCTTTTCTAATAACTAATTATACATTTGGAGTAGGGCCATTACAAGGCAATAGCTGAAAAAGTGTTATTAAACATTAGCTATTATACCGATATTTAATTTGTAGGAATAAAGTCATTTTCGGTTCAGGTCTTAGCGATGATATTTAGTCTATAGCAGTTGACTTATGTTTTAATCTATTTGAGAATAGATAGTGTACAATTTATAAGAGGTATTTTTAAATAGCTATAAAAACGAAGCTAAGAATATAGTCTGAAATATTTAATAGAAGGAGGATACATGAGGAATATATTTAAAAGAAAAAAAGATGCACAAGAACTAGATATTAAGGTTTTATTTAAGAATGATATATCTATCCTTATTTTAGACGAAAGATGGAACGGCTTATTTAAAAATATTGTTAAAACAGCAAAATTAATTGACTGTGAGAATAAAATAAAAGAGCTGTTAAAGGAACAAGCCAGATTGACAGCAGAGGCAAAAGAAATTGCTATCAAGAAGAAAGAGTATATGGATGGAATTATAAAGCTAACTACAGAGGCTTTTGACAATAATAATGAGGAAGCACGGTTAAAAATGCAGGAATGTGAAAAGTCAATTGTTTCAATTAACAAAAGACTTAAAGAGATAGAGGAGCGAATTTCAGATGTACCTAAAGAAATTAGACAGGCAAATTTAGAACTTTTAGAGCAGACTGTGAAAGTGGTATATTTTTCAATAAAAGAGAATCAACATAAGGTAACAGCTCTAGATAAGGAAATTGCTGAGACAAGAGAGCATTTAAAGAAGCTAATTGATGAAAGAGGGCTATTAGCTCAGGATGACACCGATACATACTCATATTTCCATGATTTATTAGGTAAAGACGAGTTGCAAAAGCTAGATGAAATATATTTTAATAATAAGTAGATGTGCAAGGTTATTTCCTGAGTACATCTACCAAATTTTTATGCCTAAAGTGGGCGTGGGAGGTTAGTATGAAAGCAGTAACAGGTGCACAGATGGGTGAAATTGATAAATACTCCATTGAGCAAATAGGCATTCCGGGAATTGTATTGATGGAAAATGCTGCTTTAAAAATTGTTAAGCATATTGAAATATATATTGAACAAAACCATCTGAAAATTCCAAAGGTTCTGATAGTGGCAGGAAAGGGAAATAATGCAGGGGATGCTTTTGCAGTAGCAAGACACTTAATTATATCTGGTAAAGAAGTAAAGACTTACTGCTTATTTGATAAGAAATATTTAATTGGAGATGCAAAGACTAATTTTGATATATTGGAAAAGCTTAATGCTGACATAGAGTTTGTACACGATAATTCTGAATTTGATGAATTTATTTCTGATATAAGAAATTCACATATTGTTTTAGATGGTATATTTGGTACTGGTTTTAGAGGTCAAATTAATGGTCATATTGCAAAGGTAATAGAAATAATAAACGATAATGCTAGTTATATAATGTCAATTGACATAGCTTCAGGCATTGAAGCAGCCACAGGTAAAGTAGCAAGTATCTGTATAAAGGCTAACAAAACCGTTACATTTGAGCTTCCTAAAATCGGGCAGCTTGTTTATCCTGGAATATACAATTCAGGCCAGTTAGAAGTTGAAAGCATTGGTATGCCGAGTAAGTC
>JAEWZA010000345.1 GCA_023395575.1 Bacillota bacterium | reverse complement strand
AAGCAGGATCTTGCAAAGCTCTCTATAGATTTGTCTATATTGTGTTGTCCTTGAATGATTCCAGGGCCTTTAAAATCAAATATTGTTTGGCGAGTCTCTTCGCCCTTTTCATTAGTAAATACTAATTCAGCCTTACCAGCCTCTGGTACACGGTATTCAACATTTCTGTAAACATCTCCATATGCATGTCTGGCAATAGTAATAGGCTTAACCCAAGTCTTAACAAAAGGTTTAATACTGTCAACAAGGATTGGTGCACGGAAAACAGTACCATCTAATATAGCTCTTACTGTTCCATTTGGACTCTTCCACATCTCAGTAAGATTGTATTCTTTAACTCTTTCAGCATTAGGAGTTATTGTAGCACATTTAACAGCAACTCCATATTTTTTTGTTGCTAATGCAGAATCAATTGTAACCTGGTCGCCAGTTTTTTCTCTGTATTCTAATCCTAAGTCATAGTACTCTGATTTTAAATCAATGTAAGGAAGTATTAAAATATCCTTTATCATTTTCCAGATTATTCTGGTCATTTCGTCTCCATCCATCTCAACAAGTGGGGTTTTCATACTAATCTTTGCCATATACATACTCCTTTTTTATAATAGAATTAAATTAATTTTTTGATATAATTTTAACATACTAATATTAGCATACCAATACAGGGTATGTAAACTTGATTTTTGTAAATATTTATTTTGCAAAAATAATACGACTGCCTAAATTTTAGTAGTCGTATTACTAATACTTTTTTGAAGTTTAACAAATAGTATCAAGCATTACATTATATCGTATATTTCCTTAATTCTGTCTTATACATGTCTAACAAATCTTCAAGCATTTGTATATTCTGAACTAAATCTTTAATCTTATCAGAAAACTCTGATACATTGGAGCTCATTTCCTCTGATGATGCCGAATTCTCTTCTGCAATAGCAGCCAGTGAATGCATATTTTCATTAATGCCCGACAATTTCTGTGTTTCACTAGATAATTGTGCAACCAAATTAGCGATTAAGTTGGCAACCACTACAATCTGCTGTGTAGAATTTCTATTACCGTTTAATACATCCTCAAGAGTTTTATTACTCTCTTCTAATTGTGCGAATTGATCATTTATCTTTTCAACAAATCCAGAAACTTGTCCAGTGAACATCATAAGGCTGTTATTAATTACATTTACTGAAGTTCTAGAGCTTTCTGCCAGATTTCTGATTTCATCTGCTACTACAGCAAAGCCCTTTCCTGCCTCACCAGCTCTTGCAGCCTCAATGGCAGCATTAAGTGCAAGCAAATTAGTTTGATCCGCCACATCAGCAACAGTATTTACTATGTCCAATATCTCATTTACCTGCTTTGATAACTGTACTCCATCATTATTTACATGTTCAAAATTATTTCTTACATTTAGAAGCATACTTGCTACTTTCTCTGTTTGTTTAAATGAGTTTTCAAGTTTATTTACTGCCCCTTCAAGATTGCCTTTGCCTTCAGTCTGTTCAGATGTAATTCTGTTAATTTCCTCAATATTTGAATTTAAAATGTAAACAGATTTTTCTGTTTCTTCAGCCTGATGAACTGCACCATTAGCAACCTCATACACCAAGCTGGATATACCATCAGAAACGAACTCCATTTTAGAGGCAATTTCAGAAAAGGAAGAGGTAAATGAATACATGTCATCACTTCCGCCCTTAAGGAAAAGGAAGTCCTTTGTCATTGTTTCTTTAAGAATATTCATTCTATCTGCAAACTTTTCTACTTCATCTCCACTTTGCACAAGAATTTTTTCAGAAAAATCAAGATTTATGAGATTGTCCAGTTCTTTATTTAGATAACGTATAGGCTGCTGAGATATTTTAGATGCCGCTAAAATCAGCAAGAAAATTAATATACAGCTGATGCCATATTTTAGTATTCCTTGTCCAGGAAATACAATTGCTAAGGCTGCTGTTGAAATAATTGCTGGAAGCACACTGGTTTTTAATGGAATGGACTTCAAAAAACCTAGAGATAGCACCTTGCTAAGTATAAATTTCTTTGTTTTTTTACTTTCTTTTTTAAATTTTATTTTAACACGTAAAAATTTATTCTCTCCATCGGTACCTCTTTCAATTTCACTGTATGTTAGCTTTTCATTAAAAAATGTTGCACTACCCTCTAGCAATCCAAGAAAATAATCATACATTCCGCGTCTTGAAGAATATCTCATTTCAATTTCATTTGTAGATAATTCTTTTGCTATCAACCTTGGAGGCTTTGCACCAGGAATCATTTTAGTTAACTGGGTATGCACATGATCCATCATCATCAAAAAGCCTTTAAGACTTGCTCTTTCAAAAAATGAAGGAAACCATTTTGAAAAAGATACTATGTTACTTCTTCCAACTTCTCTCCATACCTCTTCTATAGGCTTTCCAATCAGTTTTGCAGCAGAATTCATCACAGCAAAAATAGATTCATCTTCAATATTTTCTTTTGGATTAATTATTCTATTCTCTGGCCAGGAGTTAATGGCCAACGCTTTAGTAACAATATTTTCTCCATATAGTGTTTCCAAACTTTTCAACCAATTTGTAACTACTGTTCCCTTCATTGCTTTTCTCCTTTTATGTGTAAATTTGCCGCTGGCTAAAGTAATAAAAAATTACATACGATAAATAGCACTAAAAATATTATACTCCATTTATCGACATAATTCTTTCTTTTTTTTGAAAATAGCAAAAAATTAGGACAACGAATTAATTCCATATAGAAATAATATACCCATAAAATACTCAGCTAAACTCTTTATTAAATATTTTCATGCTTAATTTAACATAAAACTCATTAAAATACTAGAAAAAGCTAGTATCCTCATTTTAATTCAATCCTTTAACCTATATTAGAACTTTCATCAAAACAATAAAACAAAAT
>JAEWZA010000309.1 GCA_023395575.1 Bacillota bacterium | reverse complement strand
ATATCAGTCTCCTCGTTCTCAAAATCCTGATTTCATTCATGCCTATCACCATTATTTATCCTTTCACTTTTTAGTTATGTAGCAAATGCCAAATATTTTTTTTTGCTATCAATCATCAAATGCACCTTACCTATGTTCAGTACTAAAACTAAGTCTGGATTATTCCTATAGTTTAGCCCCTTCTTTACTTGGATGACTAAAAATTCTTTCTTAAATTTGAGCGTTTAACCGACTACTTTTCTTCAAAGTGTGAGTATTAGCGGCGGTTGGCATCTTATAAACCTATCTATTGCATATGCGACGCCATTTTCTTCGTTACTTAAGGTTATGTAATCAGCTATTGCTTTTACTTTCTCATCTGCGTTATTCATTGCAACTCCAATCTCCGCTATTTCGAGCATTTCAATATCATTTTCGCTATCACCACATGCCATTATTTCTGACTTTTTAATTCCTAAACTATTTGCCAATCTCAAGAGCGCTAACCCTTTTCCTGCGTTTACTGCATTAATTTCTAAATCAGTTGGAATAGATGAAGTTATCTTAATATTACAAAATTCAGTAAGTACATTTATAAGCTTATTCTTTATATCAATTGAAGCTGTCATTACTGATATCCCTGTGATATCATTTTTCCTGCTTGTTATAAAGCTATTCATATCATCTACAGGACTTCGGCTACTATTGATATAAGATTCTAAGGGAGTTTCTCTATACTTTTCTCTGATAGTGTAAAACTGTTGTTTTTGAGCATATCCCACACCATCAACGAATATTTCAAATTCCACTTTCTCCTTTATATTCTGAATTAACGTAAAAATATCAACTACTGTTTGATTGCTTAAGTAAACACTATCTATGTCCTTTTGAGCCTTTATATCAGTTGTTACCGCACCATTAGAGGTGATAATGTATGAACTATGAAATAGTTTCAAAATAGTATCTGGAATTCCTTTCTTTGGGCGTCCTGTTATTGGTACTACAACTACTCCCTTTCCCATTGCTTCCTTGATACTATCTTCGTTAACTTTCGATAGCAGTTTTTTATTATTTAATAATGTCCCATCCAAATCTAAACCTAGTAACCGTATTCTATTTGACAAGCCTTTTCACCTATTTCTTTATACACTCGAAAAAGCATCTTGTTCATACAAGGTTGTTTTTCGAGCTAGCCTCCAAACCCAAATTATCGTCCAATATCATTGGATATTTTGCCGATAGTAATTGACTTTTAGAAATTTTTTATTTTCTCTGAACCTTAAAACTATATAAAAAAAGGCCTTGATATTTGCTTAAAGCAAATGTCAAAAACCTCTAGTTGTCTAGTCAGTTTCTAATCCTTATTTTTTCACTTTTTTCTATCTGAACAATTTTACCATCTTGTATATTTACAGTTACTGAACCATACTTAATTTTATTTATGTAGTCCAACAAAAGTTTTATGTTTTCTTCTTCATGTTTTCTGTTATTGTCAATAGTTTTCAAAAGCTTCACCCCTTATTCCATACTTTCTTACTAGGATTACTATGAAATCTTGTTTTATTAGTTATACCATAATTAACCATACATGTCAACGGTTATTTTTAAAAATAAAAAAAATATGCAAAAACTCCTTCTTGATGTCAGTATAATGTGACAAAGAAGGAGTTAACCATAATCAAATTTATGAACTTTTCCATTTTAAAAAGTATAAATTGCTTTAATCAATTTTTATTACAGCTTTTACTACATCTTGCTTATTGTTTATTACATAGTCAAATGCTTTTGCACTATCCTCGAAATCAAACTCATGAGTAACAATTCCGGTAATGCTAATAATGCCTTGAGCTAATGCTTTAATTGCTATAGGATATATATTTCTATATCGGAATACAGACTTTATCTGGGCTTCCTTTGCCATAATTTTAGCAAAGTTGAACTCAATGATATCTTGTGGTGCCATACCAACAAGAACAATAGTGCCTCCATTTTTTATTAGGTATGGAGTCTGAGATATTGTTCTGGCTGTTCCAGCAGTTTCAATTACAACATCCACTCCACTTTTATTTGATAACTTTTCCACTTCTGCAAAAACATCAGCCTCAGCCGCATTAATAACTGTTGTTGCTCCTAGGTTCCTTGCATACTCTAGTCTTTTAGGTATTACATCAACTACTGTAATATCTGTAGCACCAAACGCTTTGCAAGCTAAAAGCGTTACAAGGCCTATTGTACCAGCACCAAGTATTACCACAGAATCTCCTAGCTTAACTCCGCCCTGCATTGCAGCATGCATTCCAACTGACAAGGGCTCAACAAGAGCGCCTTCTTTTGTAGTTATGTTATCAGGAAGCTTAAAGCACATATTTTCAGGAAAGGCAATGTACTTCATCATTGAACCGTGATATGGCGGAGTTGCCAAGAACTCAACATTTGGACATAAATTATATCTTCCAGATTTGCAAAACTCACATTGTCCGCAGGTTACTCCAGGCTCCAGAGCCACTTTGTCTCCTACCTTAAGGTTTTTAACTTCACTTCCTAATTCTACAATAGTTCCCGCACATTCATGTCCAAGGATAAAATCGCCATCTACAACAAAATCACCAATTTTCCCATGCTCTAAGTAATGCACATCAGAACCGCATATTCCAACGTATTCAAGCTTTACCAGTACATCTGTGTCTCTAAGCTTTGGCATTTCAATATCTCGTATTTCCATTTTATTAAGTCCGGTCATATATGCTGCTCTATTTTTCACTATAAATCATCCTCCTTGTGATAATGTAATTTTTATTAGATTTTTATTTGTTATGTTGATATCTATTTAATATGTTATGAAATTCTTAATGAAGTTTCTGAATCTTAATAACTTACTTTCTCAGTTGAAAATTGCAGAGTACTTATATAAATATGAAATTTCTTATAAATGAACAGGAATTCTTAGTGTATACTGCTCAAACCTACATAT